>JBATWJ010000032.1:0-6909 GCA_049672545.1 Burkholderiaceae bacterium | reverse complement strand
GCGTCTGGTTCGGCGGCTGGTTTGGCGGCGACCACAGGCTTCGGTGGCGCCGCCGGCACCGCTGCCGGATTCTGATACGACTTCGGCAATTGGCTGATTTCCGGGTAACCGGCGGCGGCCAACGTCGCGTGCCAGGCATCCGCCTCGAAGCCTTGCTGCTTCTGGCTACCGACCGTCAACAGCGGCAGTTGTTGGTCGCCGCCGGCCTGCCGCAATACCGCCAGGTCTTCATTGCTGCGTACGGTTTTTTCGGCGAACGGGATGCCGCGCTGCTGCAGCAAGGCGCGGCCTTCGCTGCAGGGCTTGCAATTCTCGGTGGTGTATAGCGTAACCGGATTCTTGTGGCGCGCCTCGGCCAGTTCCGGCGGCAGCGCATCGGCCTGGCGGACGCGGTTCGGCAGCGTCCTTTCGACGCGGGCAGCGCTTGGCGGCGGCGTATCGCTATACGTCACCCGGCCATCCGGCCCCACCGACTTGTACAGCTGGGCGTTGGCGCCCGCCACCCATAGCAGGCCGGCTGCCAGCAGCAGCGATATTGGTGCGCACTTCATTGGCTCTCCTCCCCGAGGGCGGCGGTCAGTGGCCGGCGGCCAATCCGCTGTGGCGCAGCAAGGCATCGATGCTCGGTTCGCGTCCGCGGAAGGCCTTGAACGATTCCAGCGCTGGCCGCGAACCGCCGACCGCCAGGATTTCGCGCTGAAACTTCCGGCCGGTTTCGACCGAAATCACGTTGCCGCTGGCAGCACTCGCTTCCTCGAAGGCGCTGTAGGCGTCAGCGGACAGGACTTCGGCCCATTTGTAGCTATAGTACCCGGCCGCATAGCCGCCGGCAAAGATGTGGCTGAAGGAATGCTGGAAGCGGTTGAACGGCGGCGGCAGTACCACCGCCACCTGTTGCCGCACGCGATCCAGCACCTGCTGCACCGTGCTGCTGCCGGCCGGATCGTAGTCGTGGTGCAGGTGGATGTCGAACAGTGCAAATTCGACTTGGCGCAGCGCCTGTAGTCCGGCATGGAAATTCCTGGCGGCGACCATCTTGTCGAACAGCGCGCGCGGCAGCGGCTGACCGGTCTTGGCGTGGGCAGTCATATGCTCGAGCACTTCCCATTCCCAGCAAAAATTTTCCATGAATTGCGACGGCAGTTCGACCGCATCCCATTCGACGCCGGAAATTCCCGAAACCGCCAGTTCCTCGACCTCGGTCAGCATGTGGTGCAGGCCATGGCCGAATTCATGGAACAGCGTGATGACTTCGTCGTGGGTGAAATAGGCTTGCTGTCCGCCCGGAGCCGGTTCGGAAAAATTGCAGGTGAGGTAGGCCACTGGCGTCTGGATGCCGCTACCGATACGGCGGCGCGCGCGCGCATCGTCCATCCACGCTCCACCGCGCTTGCCCTTGCGCGCGTACAGATCCAGATAGAACTGTCCGACCAGTTCGGCGCCGCCGGGTCCCTGGCGCTCGATCCGGAAGAACTTGACATCCGGATGCCAGACCGGGGCACTGTCGGGCTTGATCTCGACCGAGAACAGTTTTTGCACCAGGCGGAACAGGCCCCCCACCACTTCGTTTTCCGGAAAGTACTGCTTCACTTCTTGTTCGGAAAAGGCGTAGCGCCGCTCGCGCAGCTTTTCCGCCGCGTAGGTCATGTCCCAGGCTTCCAGCGTCTCTAGGCCAAGCTCACTTTTTGCGAACGCCTTCAGTTCGGCCAGGTCGTGCTCCGCGAACGGCCGCGCGCGCCGCGCCAGGTCTTCGAGGAAATCGATTACCTGTTGCGGGGTTTGCGCCATCTTCGGTTCCAGCGACAATTCGGCGAAATTGGCAAAGCCGAGCAGTTGCGCCTCTTCCTGGCGCAGCTTCAGGATGTCGACGATGTTTTGCGTGTTGTCCCATTGTGCACACTGGCTGAACGCGGTGCCGAGTTCGGATGCCTTGGTGACGTTGGCACGGTAGATGGTTTCGCGCAGCACACGGTTGTCCGCGTATTGCAGCACCGGGAAATAGGATGGGAAATGCAGGGTGAATTTGTAGCCGGGTCGCCCATCCTTTTCCGCCGCGGAGCGTGCCGCCTGCTTGACATCGTCCGGCAGGCCGGACACTTCGGCTTCCTGTTCGACGAACAGCGTGTAATCGTTGGTAGCGTCCAGGATGTTTTCGGAAAAGCGCGTGGTGACGGCCGCCTGCGCTTCCTGGATTTCGGCAAAGCGCTTCTTTTGCGGTGGCGGCAATTCGGCGCCGCCCAGGCGGAAATCGCGCAAGGCATTGTCGAGCGCCTGCTTGCGTTCGGCCGACAGCGCCGCGTAGTGCGGGCCGGCGCGCAATGCCCGGTATTTTTCGAACAGCGCCGGATTTTGCGCCAGCGCGGCCCAGAACTCGACCACCTTGGGCTGGTTTTCATTGTAGGCGGCGCGCAGTTCCGGCGTGTCGGCGACGGCATTCAGATGGCCGACCGCGCCCCACGCGCGCCCCAATTGCTCGGTCGCGTCTTCCAGCGGCTTGACGAAATTTTCCCAGGTCATGTCCGCCAGCGGCGCCTCCAGTTGTGCGACTACCGCGCGGCAGCGTTCGAGCAGGGTGTCGACCGCCGGCGTGACGTGCTCGGGCCGGATGCGGCCGAAGTCCGGTACGCTGGAAAAATCCAGCAGCGGATTGGAATCGAGGGCGGGAGTCGGGCTGGAAGCGGAGGGAGCGTTCATGCGGTTTCAGTTCTTTCTGCCGCTTCGACGGTATTGACGAGCAGCATGGTGATGGTCATCGGGCCGACGCCGCCCGGAACCGGAGTGATGTGGCCGGCCACTTCTTTGACTTGTGCAAAATCGACATCTCCGCACAATTTGCCTTGATCGTCGCGGTTCATGCCGACATCAATGACCACTGCGCCGGGTTTGACCATATCGGCGGTGATCAGGTTGCGGCGGCCGGTAGCGGCCACCAGGATATCGGCCTGTCGCGTATGGTGGCCGAGATCGCGCGTCTTCGAATTGCAGATGGTGACGGTGGCGCCTGCCTGCAAGAGCAGCATCGCCTGTGGTTTGCCGACGATGTTGGAGGCGCCGACGACCACCGCGTGGGCGCCGCGCACCGGATAGCGGATCGATTCCAGCATTTTCATGATGCCGTACGGCGTGCAGGGGCGGAACAGCGGCTGCCCGGTCATCAGCAGGCCGGCGTTGCTGATATGGAAGCCATCGACATCCTTTTCCGGCGCGATCGCCTCGATCACCTTGTGAGCGTCGATCTGCGGTGGCAGCGGCAGTTGCACCAGGATGCCATGGATACGCGGGTCGCGGTTCAGCGCATCGATGCGCTGCAGCAGCGCCGCCTCGCTCAGATCGGCACCGTATTTTTCGAGCACCGAATGGATGCCGTTGTCCTCGCAAGCCTTGACCTTGTTGCGTACATAGACCTGGGAGGCGGGATTGTCGCCGACCAGCACCACCGCCAGGCCTGGCTGGCGGCCGCGCGCGGCCAGAGCCTGGGCGCGCTTGGCGACGTCGGTGCGCAGTTGCCGGGAAAGCAGGGTTCCATCAATCAGTTGAGCGGTCATAGCAAAGGTCGAAGGAGAATAAAAGCAGGATTATAAGATGGGGACGCTGGGCTCCCCCTCTGGCCAAGGGAGATGCAAAGCCCATCGCAATAGACAAAATTCCGCATTATAAAAAACTATTCCGTAATTTGGAAATTAAAAAAAGTGCTGCTAGAATGCATTTACCAACATGCCATATGGTCCAAGCCTCGGGAAGCCGGCGGCGCCGCGCCGCCCGGTTTTGCCGCATTACAGGAGACGCACGATGTCAGCACAGCTCAATCAATTAGCAGCGCAGGCCGCCAACGATCCCGACGCGATGGAAACGCGGGAATGGCTGGACGCGCTCGAAGCGGTGATCGAAAACGAAGGGCCGGAGCGTGCCCACTACCTGATGGAGCGGATGCTCGATCTGGCGCGCCGCCGCGGTTCCCATATCCCGTTTTCCAGCAATACCGCATATGTGAATACGATTCCGGCGCACATGGGCGAGCCCAATCCCGGAAACCTCGAATATGAGGAGCGTTTGCGTTCGTGGATGCGCTGGAACGCGATGGTAATGGTCAACAAGGCCAACCGTCTCGATCCCGACCTGGGTGGGCATCTCGCCAGTTTCGCGTCACTGGCCACCATGCTCGGAGTCGGTTTCAATCATTTCTGGCACGCGCCCTCCGAAGGACATGGCGGCGATTTGCTGTATTTGCAAGGCCACTCGTCTCCTGGCGTCTATGCCCGCGCTTTTCTGGAGGGCCGCCTGACCGAAGAGCAACTGCTGAATTTCCGCCGTGAAGTCGACGGCCACGGCCTGTCCTCCTACCCGCATCCGCAACTGATGCCGACCTTCTGGCAGTTCCCGACCGTATCGATGGGGCTGGGGCCGCTGATGGCGATCTACCAGGCCCGCTTCCTGAAATACCTGCATGCGCGCGAACTGGCCGACACCGCCAACCGCAAGGTATGGGCGTTCTGCGGCGATGGCGAGATGGACGAGCCGGAGTCGATGGGCGCAATCGGCATGGCCGGACGCGAACAGCTCGATAATTTGGTGTTCGTCGTCAACTGTAACTTGCAGCGACTGGATGGCCCGGTGCGCGGCAACGGCAAGATCATCCAGGAACTGGAAGCCGAATTCCGCGGCGCCGGCTGGAATGTGATCAAGGTGATCTGGGGCAGCTACTGGGATGAATTGTTCGCGCGCGACAAGGAAGGCATCCTGCAGCGCGTGATGATGGAAACCGTGGACGGCGAATACCAGAACTACAAGTCGCGCGATGGCGCCTATGTGCGCAAGCACTTCTTCGGCAAGCATCCGAAGCTGTTGGAGTTGGTGTCGAAGATGTCGGACGACGACGTCTGGCGCCTGCAGCGCGGCGGCCATGATCCGCACAAGATTTACGCCGCCTACAAGCAGGCCGTGGAGCACAAGGGGCAGCCGACCGTGCTGCTGATCAAGACCGTCAAGGGCTTCGGCATGGGGCGTTCCGGCGAAGCCAAGAATACCGCGCATCAGACCAAGAAGCTGGACGACGAGGCGATCCGCGAGATGCGCGACCGCTACGGCATCCCGATCCCCGACGATCAATTGCCGCAGCTGCCGTTCTTCAAGCCGGCGGACGATTCGCCGGAAATCAAGTACCTGCACGAACGCCGCCAGGCGCTCGGCGGCTATTTGCCGCAGCGCCGGGTGAAGGCCGACGAAACCCTGCCGGTGCCAGCGCTGTCAGCCTTCCAGGCGATCCTCGATCCGACCGCCGAAGGCCGCGAGGTATCGACCACGCAAGCCTTCGTGCGAACGCTCGCGGTGCTGCTGCGCGACCAGCACCTGAGCAAGCGCATCGTGCCGATTCTGGTCGACGAATCGCGCACGTTCGGCCTCGAAGGCCTGTTCCGCCAGATCGGCATTTTCAGCCAGCAGGGGCAGCTGTACGAGCCGGTCGATCGCGACCAGGTGATGTACTACCGCGAAGACAAGGCCGGCCAGCTACTGCAGGAAGGGATCAACGAAGCCGGCGGCATGTGCTCGTGGATCGCCGCCGCCACCTCGTATTCGTCGAACAATCGGATCATGATCCCGTTCTATGCGTACTACTCGATGTTCGGCTTCCAGCGCTTCGGCGATCTGGCCTGGGCCGCTGGCGACATGCGCGCGCGCGGCTTCCTCCTGGGTGGCACCGCCGGCCGCACCACGCTGAACGGCGAAGGTTTGCAGCACGAAGACGGCCATAGCCATGTGGTGGCCTCGACCATTCCGAACTGCGTGCCGTACGACCCGACCTTCGCGCACGAAGTGGTGGTCATCGTGCACGACGGTCTGAGGCGGATGGTGGAAAACCAGGAAGACGTGTTCTATTACGTCACGCTGATGAACGAGAACTACAGCCATCCGGGCTTCAAGCCGGAGCAGGAAGAGGGCATCCTGAAGGGCCTGTACCTGCTGCAGCCGGGCGCCCGGCAGGCCGGACCGCGGGTGCAGCTGATGGGCTCGGGTACCATCCTGCGCGAAGCGATCGCCGCAGCCGAACTGTTGAAGAACGACTGGGGCGTCGACGCCGACATCTGGTCCGCGCCATCCTTCACGCTGCTGGCGCGCGACGGCCAGGCGGTGGAACGCTGGAACCTGCTGCATCCGGAGCAGCCGGCGCGCGTGGCCCACGTGACGCAATCGCTGCAGGACACCAGCGGCCCGATCATCGCCACCAGCGACTACATGCGCACCTTCGCCGAGCAGATCCGCGCCTTCATGCCGAAGGGCCGCAGCTACAAGGTGCTCGGTACCGACGGCTTTGGTCGCTCCGACTCCCGCGCCAAGCTGCGCGAGTTCTTCGAGGTCAACCGCCATTTCGTCACCCTGGCGGCGCTGAAGGCGCTGGTCGAAGAAGGAACGATCCCGGCCGACACGGTGGCGCAGGCGATTGCCAAATACAATATCAATCCTGACAAGCCGAATCCGGCGGCGGCGTAACTCTTGACAATTCAATTCCTCGCCCGAGGGCGGAGCCGGTTCTCGTCGGCGGGAACCGGCCGCGGTCCAGTCTGGGCCACGCGGGCGCGGGAGCATAACGGAGCGAAGAGATGGCTATGGTAGAAGTCAAAGTCCCCGACATCGGCGATTTCAAGGAAGTCGAAGTCATAGAACTGCTGGTCAAGCCGGGCGACACGGTGAAGGCCGACCAGTCGCTGATCACGGTCGAATCGGACAAGGCCAGCATGGAGATTCCGTCCAGCCATGCCGGCGTGGTCAAGGAATTGAAGGTCAAGCTCGGCGACAAGGTGGCCGAAGGCTCGCTGGTGCTGACGCTGGAGGAAGGAGCCGGCGCCGCTGCCGCGCCTGCATCCGCCGCTTCCGCTTCGGCCCCGGCGCCCGCTCCAGAGGCCGCTGCGGTGC
>JBATWJ010000031.1:0-17051 GCA_049672545.1 Burkholderiaceae bacterium | reverse complement strand
GTTCCAGTGCCTGCAGATCGTCGCTCATGGTGCGGCCGGCGGGGTGTGCCATTCGGCCAGCAGTGTGTCGCCCTGGTACAGCGTCCAGAACTGGTCGGCGTAGTCCGGCGTGGCCTGTGGCTCGGCCAGGTGCCGCACGTCGAGGCGGCCGCCGCTGCCCGGGACCACCAACACGCGCTCACTTAGGTCGAGCGCCAAGGCCAGATCAATGGAGGCGTGGCTGTTGAAATCGACTTCGAAGCGCACGCCGGACTTGCGCTTGTCGGGATTGGCCAGCAGGTCGAGCTGGTGTACCGCCAGCCAGGCCAGCAGCGCGACGGTGACGGCGTCGGCGGCGCCGCCGTAGTCGGTCAGGATCAGGTTGAGCTTGTATTGATACTCGAACGACAGCGAGCCGGTGTTGGTGGCGACGATATTACCTTCGTCGGCGAACAGCAGCAGCTTGTCCGGATCGCGCCGCAGCTCGGGTATGGCGGCCGTCAGGTGGGCGCGCAGGCTATTGGGCTTGTACATGCTGGGCGGCGCGCACGGCGTTGTAGGCGTCGATGCAGGCGTTCAGCTGCCGGATGCTGTCGTCGCCGTCGTCGGCGATGGCTGCAAGATCGAGTCCAGTCTCTGGCGCAAGTTCGGCTCGCGCTTGATGCCGATCGCCGGCGACAGCGGCGGGATTTCCGCCCGCGGCACCGGTGGCGGGCAGACAGGCGGCGACAGGGATTGACAGGCGGATAGTGCCAGAGCGCACACCATCAATAAAATTCGCACGCTGGGTTTCCACATGCTTCAGCTCCTGGTGATGTTGGTCGTTGATGGCGGCCAGGCTGCGCGCCATCAGGCGTTCCTTTTCGCGCTCGCCCTCGGCCTGCTGTGCGCGCTGTTCCGCCGCTGCAGCGCTGGCGATGGCGTCGCGCTGCTGTTGTTCGACGCCGGCGCGCTGGTAGCCGTAGCGGTCGCCGGAACAGAAGGTGAGCGTGCCGGCGGCTGCCAGCGCCAGCCACAGGCCGGGATTGAGCAGGCTCATGCGTCCACCGCGCCGTAGCGCAAGTTGGCGGCAATGCGCCGCGTCCAGCCTTTGCTGGCGTCCGGCCAGTTCATCAGCCGCGTCATGTAGTCGAGCCGCTCGGCATTGAGCAACATGATCTGATCGGTTGCGGTGGTGTGATCGGCCGCTGTCTGGCTGATCGGTCCCCAGTAGCCGTCGTCGGCGACGCCGAGCGCGCGCTGAAAGTACCGGATCGCGGTTTCGATTCCGGAATTCACGGCGAAGTCGAACAGCTGGAAAGCGACGCCGCCATCCAGCCGGTCCGCCTGGATGCGGCGCCAGAAATCATTGCGGTAGATCAGGCGGGCATCGTCGCGGGTCAGCGTCTGAATGTTCAGGTGCGGATAGCTGCGCTTGGAAATACCCCATTTGGTCTCACCACCGGGGTCGGCCGGGTTGTTGACGTAGCCGCCCTCATGCCCGATCAGGCGGTCGAATGCGATATCGAAGTTCATCGTCCCTCCCGCACGTCCTTGACCAGCTCCCCAATGTCTTTTTCACGGCGGCGCTGAAACCACAGCGCTACCGCGCGCGAAATCCACCAGCCTGGCGCGCCGACGATCAGGTAGACCGGGCCGTTGTGCTCGATCGCGCGCAGTACCGGCAGGTGCGCGTCGAGCAGCTGGATAGCCCAGTCCCCAAACAGGCAGGAAAAGATGCCGGCGCAGGTGAGGCGGGCGACGAATTCGCGCTTGTCGAAAGAGCCGTCCTGTTTGACCGGCGGCAGCACGATGTAGAGCATCGCGGCGCCGAGCATGCCGAGCGCGGCCTTGATGCCGTAGAGCTTGAGCAGAGCGACGCCGCCCGCGGATTCTGCCGCCATGGTCTGATTCCCTATTGCGAGTTGATGTTGCCGTTGCATGCTTCCCTCTTCAGTCCCACAGCTGGACCGCCGGCAGCTTGCGCGGCGCGACCGCGTGCGGCTCCGGCAGATCGACCACGGTGCCATGCGGCAGGATCGGGCCGTAGGCCGCCAGCGCCGGGTTGCGTTCCAGCGTCTGTTCGACATAGCCGGCGGTGCTGCCCAGGTGGCGCCACACCAGCTGGTCGACGGTGTCGTTCTGTTGCGCGCGCACCTGCATCAGATCAGCTCCACCGTCGAGCGCGGCCGGCCGATGATGTCGGCAATCGCCCAGTGGGCGTTGCGGCGCTGTTCGTCGATCGCGGCATCGAGTGCCTCGGCTTTTTTCAAGCCTTCTGCGGTGCTGTCGAAATCCCGGTAGCGCTCGGTGAGGTCGGCCTTGGCGGTGCTGTAGACCGCGCGCAGGTAGCGGGCTACCAGCATGCTGCAGCCATCGATGTGCGGGGCAGGCACCGCTTCCAGCTTGTCGCGGCCGGCTGCCTGCTGTTGCGCCTGCCAGTCCGCCAGCTGGCGGTTGGCGTCGAGGATGGCGGAGACCAGGGCCGGTCGCAGGCGCGCCGGCGTGATGGTGCCGTCTACCCGCATGGCTTCACGCATGGCTGCCATCGACAGGTCGGGAAACCAACCATCGTTAACGATGACGTCGTCATCGGAAGGCGCCGACGTGGTGGTGGTGGGAGGGACGGCGAGAAAGCTGTTCATGTCGATCCGCTTTGGTATGGCCGCGGTGGGCGGGCGTCATACGGGGAGGATGTCCCGTAATCAGCCCGCGCCGCGGTGCGCCCGGGGGGTGCTCGGTCAGCCGGTGACGGCTTTTTTCAGCCGCCGTTCCAGTCGTTCAATGTCCTTTTTCACGCCGGCCGCTTCGTGCAGTTCCAGCGCGCGGTGCAGGTTGCGGTTGGCCGCTTCGGCATACTCCAGCAGACTGGGCGCGATGCCGTCGTCGCCGTCCTGGCAGCCGAGGTTGACGATGGCGATCAGGGCGTAGGCCAGCGCCTTGTGCAGCTTGGCGCGTGCCTGGTCCGGCGTGTCGGCGCCCTGCGTCATCTGGCCGACACGCGACAGCACCACGCACGCCTGCTGCGGGTTGTCGGCCAGCGGGCCGTTAAGGTAGCCGCCGGCGAATTCGTCGAGCAGCATGGTCGGCAGGTCGCGGTTGTACTGGTCCGGCAGCGCCATCCGGTGCGCCAGCGCGTAGTCGGCGATCTGCAGCGCGCGCTCGTAGTCGCCGACGTCGATATGCCAGACCAGAACCGTCATCAGCACATCGTCCTGTGCGCCGCGGCCTGCCTTCAGCGCGCCGTCGATCCATTCCTGGTATTCCGGCAGCAGGCCGCGCTTGACCTCGATCTTGCGTTCGATCGACTGGATGGATTTCAGGCGGCGGCGATCTTCGGCCAGCTTGACCAGCATCAGGTCGTAGGCGCTGCCGTGAAGGGCGCCGCCCGGCGCCGCGCTGGCCGCCGTCTGCTCGGCCAGCACGCGCGCACGGTGGCGCTGGGCGGGTGTCATGCGGCGGCTTTCCATCATTCTTCGCCTTCCGGTTCCTGCACGGGGCCGGCGAATTCGATGTTTTCGATCATCGCCGCCAGCCCGAAGTCTTCGACGACGTAGGCGTCGTTCGACGATTCGTAGTTCTCGATCCGGTCACGTTCCGGCTTTTCCTTGATGTGGCGCCGGCGCGCGCCTTCCTGCCAGTAGATCGACAGGTTGTCGTATCGGGTGATCAGGACGGTGTTGTCCGGGAAGTACGGCACGGTCGCCGCCGGCAGGTTGCCGACGCGACGCTGGCTGATGATGATGTCGGCCGACAACGTATCGCTGGGCCGATGATTGGTGTTCACCAGCGGGAAATACTTGTCGTGCATCAGACCGCGGCCGAGCAAAACAACCAGGCCGGTGTCCTGCTGATACCAGGGGTCGAGCAGCGTGAGGGCGTCATAGACGACGGCGTCAAGGTTGACGTAGTCGCCGCCGGTGCCGATGACGACCTTATTGGCAGCCGCGCCTTCCTTCATGACGCGCGCGGGCGCCTTGTCGCGCATGTGCTGCAGCCAGCCGATGTTGACGTCCTGCAGCATCGGGTAGTTGACGATGTTGGTGTCGGCGGCCACGTGCGTGCCGTGGAAGCCGATCATCATGCGGTCGAGCGCCTGCCGCTTGACGATCACGTCACGGATACGGGGCTGGAAATCCGGGAACTTGGCCCAGGCGTCCAGCTTGGCGTATGGGATGTGGGTGTCGTAGTTGGTCTTTTCGCAGCGGTAGCGCTTGCTTTCCAGTCCGGTCAGATCGCGGGTGGAGCGCTCGGCATTGGCGGTGTTGGTGCGGCTGGCTACCGGACCGGAGATGCCGAGGCCGAGCGCTTCGCCTTCCAGCTCGGTGACGCCGATGATATTGATTTTGCCGAGGAATTCGCTGGATTCCTGAATCTTGGTTTCCAGCGTCTGCTGTACCGACGGGTCGACGGTGAAAGTCTTGGTGGCATCGGCCACGCCGGACAGCTGCGCCAGCCGGGCGGTGAAGCGTTCGTAGGCGATGCGGGTATTCTTCTGCATAGTAGCGTTCTCCAGTGCGTGTGTCTTGATCGTTGGCCGGTCGGGTGGTCGGGGGTCAGCAGTCGGTCTGTCCGGCATCGGCGCCGGTAGCGGCCGGCCGGCGCGGCGCGTCGTCGGCTTCCTTGCCGAGCTGTTCGCGCATGGCACTGAAGTCGCTGGCCAGCTTGTCGTGCTTGGCCTGCAGCTCGGTGAGGGCGCTGGCGGCGGCGAAACTTTCGCTCTGCTTGCCGATCGCTTCCACCGCTTCGATCATGCCGCCGACTGCCTCGGTCAATTCGGTGAAGCGGTTGTCGTCGCCGGCCTTCTTGCCCGTGAATTTCGCCATCAAATCCTTGACGCGCTGGGTCAGCTTGCCCAGTTCTTCGGTGACCGCTGGCGCGTCTTCCTCGAATTCGATTTCGGTTTCGACGGCGACGGTGAAGAGGTTTTCCTTCTTCTGCTTGCGGCCGGTGAACGGGCTGGCGTCCGGGTGCTGCGCCGCGAATGTCAGCACGTCGGTGCCGAGACTGGCGGGGCTGTCGGTGACGCCCAGGCCAATCAGGTAGGCTTCGCCGGAGTCCGAGAAATCCGGGTCCACCTCGATGCTGGTGTAGATCTTCTGGCGCTTCTTGTTCATCTCCACCAGCTCGGGCAGTGGCTCGACCTGGGCGAACAGCGCCTGCTTTTTCTTGCCGTCGATTTCGGCTTCGCCGGCCTTCAGCGCGACGACGTCGCCGTATGCCTTGAACGGGCCATCCGGCATCAGGCCGCGCAGGTGCTCCATCCAGATGCGGGCACCGTACTTTTTCGGGTCGAAATTCTTGGCCATCTGGCTGATCCATTCGCGCTGGATCGTGCGGCCATCGGTCGTGGCACCTTCGACGGCGACGCGGAAGAATTTGGATTTGGGCATGGTCCTGGTCCGTGGTGAAGAAGTGGAAAGGGTCGATGCCCGCATCATCGACTTAGAGCGGGTTGCGCTCAATCTCCGTCAATTGTGAAACGGCGATACACAACACGCGACTTCCCGCGCGCGCGCGATGTGCCGCTACGCTGGCGGCCATGCTTGCTGCCTTGCCTGATGCTCCTGTCGCACCTCCTGCCGACGCCGATTTCGATCTGCGCCGGCGCGCGCGCCATCTGTACTGGCAGGGCTGGCGCATCTCGTCGATCGCCGAATACCTGGGGCTGAAGCCGACCACGGTGCACAGCTGGAAGGCGCGCGACAAGTGGGACGAGGCGCCGGTGATCGAGCGGGTGGAAAACTCGCTGGAGGCACGGCTGATCCAGTTGATTGCCAAGGATCAGAAGACCGGCGGCGACTACAAAGAAATCGATCTGCTGGGCCGGCAGATCGAGCGCATGGCGCGCGTGCGGCGCTATCAGGCGCCGGGCGGCAATGAAGCCGACCTGAATCCGAAGCTGGAAAACCGCAACGCCGGGCCGAAGAAAAAGCCGGTGCCGAACGAGTTTTCGGAAGAGCAGCGCGTGCAGCTGCTGGACGCCTTCCAGGATTCGCTGTTCATGTACCAGAAGGGCTGGTACCGCAACGGCCACCAGCGCACGCGGATGATCCTGAAGTCGCGTCAGATCGGCGCGACCTGGTATTTCGCCCGCGAGGCGCTGGCGGATGCGATCGAGACCGGGCGCAACCAGATTTTCCTGTCGGCGTCGAAGGCGCAGGCGCACGTCTTCAAGCAGTACATCGTCCAGTTCGCGCGCGAGGCGGCCGGCATCGAGCTGAAGGGCGATCCGATCGTGCTGCCGAATGGAGCGCACCTGTACTTCCTCGGCACCAATGCGCGCACCGCGCAGGGCTACCACGGCAATTTCTATTTCGATGAATTCTTCTGGACGCACAAGTTCCAGGAATTGAACAAGGTCGCGTCGGGCATGGCGCTGCATAAGCAGTGGCGCAAGACGTATTTCTCGACGCCGTCGTCGATCACGCATGAGGCGTACCCATTCTGGTCGGGCGAGCTGTTCAACCGCCGCCGGCCGAAGGAACAGCGGGCGACGATCGACATCAGCCACAAGCGGCTATCGTCCGGCTTCACCGGCGAAGACAAGATCTGGCGCCAGATCGTCACCATCCTCGACGCCGAGGCCGGCGGCTGCAATCTGTTCGACATCGACGAGCTGCGGAACTACGAATACAGCCCGGATCAGTTCGACAACCTGCTGATGTGCAACTTCATCGACGACACGGCGTCGGTGTTCCCGCTGGCCGAGCTGCAGCGCTGCATGATCGATTCGTGGGTGGACTGGGGCGACTACAAGCCGTTCACCGCGCGGCCGTTAGGCGACCGGCCGGTGTGGATCGGCTATGACCCATCGCTGACGGGCGATTCGGCCGGGTGCGTGGTGCTGGCGCCGCCGGCGGTACCGGGCGGGAAGTTCCGCATCCTGGAGCGCTTTCAGTGGCGCGGCATGGACTTCGCCGCGCAGGCCGAAGCGATCCGGCAGATGACGCTGCGCTACAACGTGCAGTACATCGGCATCGACACCACCGGCATGGGTATCGGCGTGTTCCCGCTGGTGCGGCAGTTCTTCCCGGCCGCCACCGCGATCAACTATGACCCGATGGTCAAGACCCGAATGGTGCTGAAGGCGAAAGACGTCATCAGCCGCGGCCGGCTGGAATTCGACGCGGGCTGGACCGACATCGCGCAAGCCTTCATGGCGATCAGAAAGACGCTGACCGCCAGCGGCCGCCAGGTGACCTACGACGCCGGCCGCACTGACGACACCGGCCACGCCGATCTGGCGTGGGCCTGCATGCATGCGCTCGATCATGAGCCGATCGAGGGCGCGAATCGAAGCAACCAATCCTTCATGGAGATCTATACATGAGCCGAAAAAAGCGGACTCGGGCGATGCCGCGCACCGAAAGCCCGGTACCGGCGACAGCACTGAATACGGCGCCGAGGGCCGAGGCATTTTCCTTTGGCGATCCGGTGCCGGTGCTGGACGGCCGCGAGATCCTCGACTACATCGAGTGCTGGAGCAATGGCCGCTGGTACGAGCCGCCGGTCAGTTTCGACGGCCTGGCGAAGTCGTTCCGCTCCAGCGTGCACCACGGCACCGCGATCTACGTCAAGCGCAATCTGCTGGCCTCGACATTCATTCCGCACAAGCTGCTGACGCGTGCGGCGTTTGCGCGTTGGGCACTGGACTATCTGACGTTCGGAAACGGGTATCTGGAACGACGCAACAGCCGCCTGCAGAGTGCCCTGCAGCTGCAGCCGGCGCTGGCGAAATACGTGCGGCGTGGCGCCGATGATTTGAGCAAATACTTCTTCGTGCGCGGCTGGCGCGAAGAGCATGAGTTCGCGTCCGGCTCGGTATTCCATCTGATGGAGCCGGACGTCAATCAAGAGGTGTACGGGTTACCGGAATATCTGTCGGCGCTGCAGTCGGCTTGGCTGAACGAATCGGCGACGCTGTTCCGGCGCAAGTATTACCTGAATGGCTCGCACGCCGGCTTCATCCTGTATATGACCGACGCCGCACAACAGCAGACCGACGTCGACGCGCTGCGCGAGGCGCTGAAAAAGAGCAAGGGGCCGGGCAATTTCCGCAACCTGTTCATGTACGCGCCGGGCGGGAAGAAGGACGGCATCCAGATCCTGCCGGTGTCGGAAGTATCGGCCAAGGATGAATTTTTCAATATCAAGGGGGTGACGCGCGACGACGTGCTGGCGGCGCACCGTGTGCCGCCCCAGCTGCTGGGCATCCTGCCGAACAATACCGGCGGCTTCGGCGCGGTCGAGCCGGCCGCGCGCGTGTTCGCACGCAACGAACTATCACCGCTGCAGGCGCGGTTCTGCGAGGTCAATGAATGGCTGGGTGAGGAAGTGGTGCGCTTCGAGCCGTACGAGCTGCCGGCGCCGCCGGCCGCTGGCGGTGGACAGTCGGGCGGCCTGGTATGAGCGACCACGCCGACAACGCCGACAAGGTGATCGCCGCGACCGTGGACGCTGCCCTGCGAACGATTCGCCGCGCGCCTGGCCTGGTGGCGGACGGCCACTGCCATTTCTGCGAAAGCGAAATCGGACACCCGCTGTTGTTTTGCGACGTCGACTGCCGCGACGATTACCAGCGCGAGCAGGCGGCGATCAGGCGCGCCGGGAAGGGATAGGCGTGCCGTAGCGATTCAAGACGCGGCGATGTGCCGGGTGCGGTAACACCCGGCACACCACCGCCCCAGCAGATCCATCCTGCAAGGTAGGCCAAGGCCGCGCCACCCCCCGGGGGCGGGCGAAGCCTATCACATTCCTTGTTCTGGAGAAACGATGGATTCAAGCCCGATCATTCCGTGGATCGGCGGCAAGCGCCGCCTTGCCGACCGCCTGCTGCCGCTGTTCCCGCCGCATGAATGCTACGTAGAGGTTTTTTGCGGCGGCGCCGCGCTGTATTTCCTGCGCCCGATGCCAGCGCCGACCGAAGTCATCAACGATATCAACGGCGAGCTGGTGAACCTGTATCGCGTGGTGCAGCACCATCTCGAAGAATTCGTGCGGCAGTTCAAGTGGGCGATATCGAGCCGGCAGATTTTCAAGTGGCAGCAGGCGACGCCGACCGAAGTGCTGACCGACATTCAGCGCGCGGCGCGCTTCTACTATCTGCAGCACCACGCCTTCGGGGCGAAGGTCGACGGCCAGAATTTCGGCACCGCGACCACCGGCCGGCCGATCAATCTTTGCCGGATCGAAGAAAGCTTGTCGGCGGCGCATTTGCGGCTGTCGGGAACCTATGTCGAAAACCTGCCGTGGCAGGAATGTGTGGCGCGCTACGATCGGCCGCATACGTTTTTCTACATGGACCCGCCGTATTGGCAGACCGAGGGCTATGGCGTCGACTTCGGGTTCGAGCAGTACGAGACGATGGCGGCGGCGATGCGCAGCTGCAAAGGGCGCGCGATGGTCTCGATCAATGACCATCCGGATATCCGGCGCGCGTTCGACGGCCTGCCGATGCTCGGGCTGGATATCAAGTATGGGCTGGCGGCCGTGCACGGCGCGGCGCAGACGAGCAGGGAGCTGGTGATTACGAACTGGGAGCCGACAGCATTGGGAGGGCTGTTCGGTTGACATTCGGGGCTCAAAATAACACTTGCAATACACTCCTAGAAGTGTATTATGTATGCATGGGCCGCACCCGCAGCCTGCCAACAGGAGAACCACCATGAGAATCGCCATGTACCACCGGGACGCCAGCGGCACCGTCAAATTCATGGGAAGCGAGGATTGGGACAGCCGGGAACAGGCGCTGCAGTATTACTTCCGGGACGACGAGGTGCCGGATACCGTGGAAATGATGGGTTGGCCGCATTCCAAGGTGACGTGGCACGGCGATCTCGGGTTCGGGGAGCCGGCGTGATGGGTAGCGCATGACGCCGGACGAATTCGCCGCCCTGGCGACGCTGATGCGGATGCAAGGTAGTGCATCCGAGCGGGCGGCACGGTTGGTTCTCCTCGAAGGCTGGCCGCAGAAGGCGGCGGCGCGGCAAACCGGGATCACGCCCGCCGGCGTCAGCAACGTCTTAACCCGGATGCAAAAAACGTTGGACTTGTGCGTTAAAGCAGCGGGCGCGGCGACGCGGCGCTGACTCCTATCAATCGGAAGGCGGAGGCAGAAATGGTAACAATCACGTGCACGTCGCAGGACCTTGCTGATCGGGCAAAACAGATCACGGACGATGTCATGCGCATTCTCGACATCCCGGAACTGGCCGGCCTGGACTACAAAATCGAGATCGGTGAATTCAACGCGATCAAGGGCGGCGAAGAGCATGCTTATTCGGTCACGACGCTCTATAACGCCATTTTTGGCGGGGGAGCCGAGGAAGAGATCGTTATTCCGGCCCCTCCCGAGCCCGCGCCGCGCCAGCCGAGAGGCGTGCGCTATGTCGAACCGATCTGCGACTCGTCCATTTTCCAGGACTCGTACGGGCGGCGCGGTACCTATGAAGACATCTAGCCGGCTGGGAAGCGCCAGCGAAACCGCGAGGGCAAAGTGATCGAGATCATCAATGATGGTCCGGCAATTGTCCGGACCAATTACTGGGAGACCAAGCATGCTGCCGCCGGCTATGTGTACGGGACTTGGAACGCCGGCGCGCTGCGCCTGTTGATTCCGGATTCGATGCTGGATCAGATCGCTGAAATGCGCACAGGCCGGCTTGCCGTTGTGACGCGCGGCGCGCTAATGGGCAGGCCGGATGCCTTGGAAGTGCTGTTTGACGACGACAGCGACGCGCCCTATGCGCTGCATATCGTCCGAGAGCAAATCGATCGCATTGTCCCAGAGTCCGATGCCGGCAGCGGGATCGTGGTGACGGTTTGGTCGCGCATGGGAAAACTGGCCGAATGGCCTGGCCACTACCGCGTTGCAGCAGCGCTGCCATATATGGAACCGTGGATCGAGCATTGATAACGGCCGGCAGTAGTGCACGGCGCGCCGCAGCTATTTGAAATCTTGAAAGGAAATTCCCGCGCCAATTTCCTGCATCTGCGTGACCACGCGCTCCAGCTCCTGATCGGTCAACGCCAGTCGGGCAGCAATAAAAAACAGCATGTGAATGTTGACGTCGCGCGGGCTTGAACCGCCCGTGTACTTCCGCCACTGGGCACCATCCGAGACGCTGGCGAGGGCTGCCATCTGCTGTCCGGTCAGGCCCAGCCGATCCTTCAGGTTTTGCAGATCGTCGGCGGTCGGTGGCGTGTAAGGGATCATGATGGAGGAACGGCCCTTGCGGGCCGTTTCTTTTGTCAGTGAAGGAAAATCTTGGTGACCGCTACGGTGGCACCGATGATCGATGCCGCGACCACCACCGGATACCAGTACCGCTCGCGCGCCATCTTGGCAGCTTCAGCGTTGAGCTTCGCGGTCTCGGCCATCAAGCGGCCAATTTCGGCTTCCACTTTCAGAATGTCCAAGGTCTTTTCCATGTTCGTCCTTTCGGGTTGTTGGGCTGCGCTGGATGCGCTACCACTGGAACCAAGTATAGGTCTTTTGGTTCTAATTGTCAAGCGATATTCTACCGACGGTCAGGGAATCGTACCCCATGTTGTTGTGTTCGTGGTGTCCGGAGGCGGAGAGCCTGACATCACGACGATCCATTCCTGAAAATAGGTTGGCGTATCGCGCCCGGCCGTCGATTCTGGCCGCTGCCAGCCGCGCAAAAACAGCCGATCTGCGTGCATTCCTATCAGGACGGGTTCGTAGAGCGGCGGCACCAGGCTGTCGCTGCCAGGGTAGGACCACTTCTTCAGCTCCATCACACGCCAGCTTTCCACCAACGACATCACGAGACTGCCGCCGATCCCGGCATCGGCCAGCACGTCGCGGTTTGGCCTGCGTACCCCGCAATATCGGCGCTGTATAACGACACTGTACATGCATACAGTATAACGCCGCCCTTCCGCGCATGTCGATAGCCCAATAGAGGCTGCAGGAACGGTCGCCGACAAAGGGATGTCCATACCGCCACCACCATCGAAACGCGCCTCCTGATGCGCCCTGGTGCCCTTGCCGGGCCTTCCCGAACCGACGCGGCAGGCGGCGCCTGGTCTGATTTGCCTATTTTTTAGGCAAAACCCCGTCCCAACCCCCGGCGC
Organism: Burkholderiaceae bacterium; assembly: GCA_049672545.1. Classification (GTDB taxonomy): domain Bacteria; phylum Pseudomonadota; class Gammaproteobacteria; order Burkholderiales; family Burkholderiaceae_D; genus DATJCV01. Next base: position 4,991 of record JBATWJ010000031.1, on the reverse strand, counting down.
GCAGTCGTCCCCCCACCGCGCCTGCCCGCTAGATAGGTCGGTTTCGACTCAAATTCACGAAAACGCCGAAGCGGCGTCGGCTTTAGCTTCGGGCGGTGTTGTATGGCATGAATTCGGTACGCGGAAACACGCAGCCAGGCGGTACTTCACGTGGCATTCCGTAGGTCGACGAATCAAGGTCTGGTAGGAGAAAAATCAGGAGCGCTCGGGGAAAAGGTGACATTGGTAACGGCTGGAAAATATTAACCGTAAGCAATTGATTTGATTCAACAATTCATGTCACCACCAAAAGGTAATTTGCAGTAACCACAAAGGTAACTTTCCGCTAAGTAATTGATATAAAAGGATTATTTTTATTGTGGAAATCACTCTATAGGAAGGTAACCAGATTACTTCTAAGTCACCAAAATATTACCTTTTACTAAAACCCTGAAAGCCATGTCAGACAACGGTTTCCGGCCAATTCCGCCGCAGTGTTACCAATGTTACCTTTTTCCCGACCACTGCCAAATTTTAGAAATCCCGGCCTTATGGGCGCGAAAACTCCATGGCGCAATCTACGCGCCGACGCTGTAGCGCCTTGGTGCAGCGGTCGTAATTCAGACGGGAATGGTGTTGCCGCTGGGGGAGTGCGGCAGACGATGGAGAGGCGGTGCTATGCCGCCCATTTGCCGAGCAGGGGAACTTCGACAGCCCACTTTACAGGGGTTACGTGGTATCCCCTTGGGGACGCCAGCATTTTTGGCGTTAGCCGTAGAAAAAAGCCCTGAATTTTCAGGGCTTTTTCTTTTTTGCGGACGCCGTTACCGGCGTGCCGAATCACTGGAACGGCGTGTCGCGGCGCGCATGGTCCAGCAGCAGTGCCGGCGGAGCGAAGCGCTCGCCGTAACGCTGGCGCAACTGCTCCGCCCGTTCGGCGAATTTCCCCACCCCTACATGATTGACGAACTGGATCGCGCCGCCGGTCCAGCCCGGAAAGCCGATGCCGAAGATCGAGCCGATATTGGCGTCGCGCACCGATTCCAGGACTTTTTCTTCCAGGCAGCGGATGGTTTCGATGCTCTGGATGTACAGCATGCGGTCGCGCACGTCCTGGTACGGTATCGTGGCTTGCTCGTTGGAGAAAAGCCGGCGCAGTTCGGGCCACAGGAATTTCTTGCCGCCGTTGATGCTCATGTCTTGCGGATATTCGTAGAAGCCGGCGCCGGCGGCTTTGCCGGCGCGCTGGAATTCATGCACCATGCGCTCGACGATGGCGGTGGCAGGATGCGCCGTCCAGGTCTTCCCTTCGGCAGTGAAATCGGCCTTGGTCTGGTTGAATACATGCAGCGACAGTGTCAACGACACTTCGTCCTGTACCGCCAGCGGGCCGACCGGCATACCGACCGCCAGCGCAGCGTTTTCGATCAGTGCCGGCTCCAGACCCTCGGCCAGCATCGCTATTCCCTCGTTGACAAAGGTACCGAATACCCGGCTGGTAAAAAAGCCGCGCGAATCGTTGACCACGATCGGCAGCTTGCCGATCTGCTGCACGTAGTCGTAGGCGCGCGCCAGCGTCTGGTCCGAGGTCTTGGCGCCGCGGATGATTTCCACCAGCTGCATCTTGTCCACCGGCGAAAAGAAGTGCAGGCCGATGAAGCGTGCAGGATCGGAAGAGGCCTGGGCCAGCCCGGAAATCGGCAGCGTCGAAGTGTTGGACGCCATGATACCGTCCGGTGCCAGCAACGGTTCCGCTTCCTGCGTCACCTGCGCCTTCAGCTGGCGCTGCTCGAACACGGCTTCGATGATCAGGTCGCAGCCGGACAGTTCCTCCGCTGCCGCGGTCGGCTGGATCAATGCAAGCGTGGCCGCTGCCTTGTCGGCCGCCATGCGCCCCTGCCGTACGCGCTTTTCCAGCAGTTTGGCGCTGTAGGTTTTGCCATGTTCGGCCCGCTCGGCATCGACGTCCTTGAGCACGCAGGCCACGCCGCGGCTGGCATTGCTCCAGGCGATACCGGCACCCATCATGCCGGCGCCGAGGATGCCGACCTTGCTCGCGCGCCATTTCGGGATGTCGCGCGGCCGGCTCTTGCCGGCCCCAATTTCCTGCATCTGGAAAAAGAAGGTGCCGATCATGTTCTTGGCGACCTGTCCGCTGGCCAGTTGGGTGAAATAGCGAGCCTCGACCGCCAGCGCATTGTCGAAATCGACCTGCGCGCCTTCCACCATCGCGCACAGGATCGCCTCCGGCGCCGGGTAGTTGCCGCGGGTCTTTTCGCGCAGCATCGCCGGGGCGATCTGCACCAGCGGCAGCATTTTCGGTGAATTGGGCGCGCCGCCCGGCAGCCGGTAGCCGTCACGGTCCCATGGCTGAAGGGCGTCCGGATGCGCGGCGATCCACGTCACCGCCTGCTGCATCAGGTCGGCGCGGTCGGTGGCCAGCGCATCGACGAATCCCTTGTCGAGCGCTTCCTGTGGTGCCAGCCGCTTGCCTTCGAGCAGATACGGCATCGCTTCCTGTAGGCCGAGCAGGCGCACGGCGCGAATTACGCCGCCGGCGCCGGGCAGCAGGCCCAGCGTTACTTCGGGAAAGCCAAACTGGATCTTCGGCTGGTCGAGGCTGATGCGGTGATGGCAGGCCAGCGCCAGTTCCAGGCCGCCGCCGAGCGCGCTGCCGTTCAATGCTGCCACCACCGGCCGCCCGAGCTTTTCCAGCCGGCGCAACACCGCGTGGTTGGCGGCGAGCATGCGCAGGCACTCCGGCGCCTGTTCCGGCCGCAGCGCGATCAGCTCGTTCAGATCGCCGCCGGCGAAAAAGCTGTCCTTGCCCGAAGTAAGGATCACGCCGGCGATCCGCTCGCGTTCGCTTTCCAGGCGCGCCACCGTGTCGGCCAGTGCCGACTGGAACGCGGCATTCATGGTATTGACCGCCTGTCCCGGCATGTCGATGGTCAGGGTGACGATGCCGCCGGCATCGGTTTGGTAGTCGATGATCATGCTGGTGTGCTCCCCGGTGTCAGACGCGTTCGATGATGGTGGCGATGCCCATGCCGCCGCCGACGCACAGCGTGATCAGGCCGCGCCGCAGCTGGCGCGCCTCCAGCTCGTCGAGTAGGGTGCCGAGCAGCATGCAGCCGGTTGCGCCGAGCGGGTGGCCGAGCGCGATCGCGCCGCCGTTGACGTTGACCTTTTCTTCCGGCACGTCCATGTCCTTCATGAATTTCATCACTACCGCAGCGAACGCTTCGTTGACTTCGAACAGGTCGATGTCGGCGACACCTAGGCCGGCCTTCTGCAGCGCCTTGCGGCTGGCCGGCGCCGGCCCGGTCAGCATGATGGTCGGATCGGTGCCGGTGACTGCGGTGGCGACGATACGTGCGCGCGGTTGCAAGCCAAGCTGTTTGCCGATCGCTTCGCTGCCGATCAGCGCCAGTGCCGCGCCGTCGACGATGCCGGAAGAGTTGCCGGCGGTATGGACGTGACGGATGCGTTCGACTTGCGGGTACTTGCGGATCGCCACGCTGTCGAAACCCATCCGGCCGGGCACCTCGAACGAGGCTTTCAGTGTCGCCAGGGCTTCCATGCTGGTTTGCGGCTTGATGAATTCGTCCTCGGCCAGGATCGGCACGCCGTTCTGGTCATGCACCGGCCGCACCGATCTGAAGCGGCCGGCGGCCCGCGCTGCCGCCGCTTTTTGCTGCGAGCGCAGCGCGAAGGCGTCGACGTCCTCGCGCGAAAACCCTTCCAGCGTGGCGATCAGGTCGGCGCCGATGCCCTGCGGCAGGAAATCGGTGGTGAAGCTGGTTTCCGGATCGGCGGCCCAGGCGCCGCCGTCGGAACCCATAGTCACGCGCGACATCGACTCCACTCCGCCGGCCACCACAAGGTCTTCCCAGCCGGAGCGAACCTTTTGCGCCGCCAGGTTGACCGCCTCGAGGCCGGAGGCACAGAAGCGGTTCAGCTGCACGCCGGCGGCTTTCCAGTCCCAGCCGGCCGCCAGCGCCGCGGTCTTGGCGATGCAGGCGCCCTGGTCGCCGATCGGCGTCACGCAACCGAGCACGACGTCGTCGATGCGGGCCGTGTCCAGCCGCTGCCGGGCCTGCAGATCCTGCATCAGGGCGGACAGCAGCGAGATGGGTTTGACGGTGTGCAGGCTGCCATCCTTTTTTCCCTTGCCGCGGGGCGTGCGGATGGCGTCATAGATAAAGGCTTCGTTCACGTTGATCTCCTGGCCGATCGGTTCGTCCATCATAAATTCAGGCGCTTTACAAAGCAACTGCTTGGTTAGTAGAATGGGTCGGCAATGGCGTCCCCGTACCCGTAATCGCAGCGCTGGAGGGAGTAGAGCATGGCGTATCGTACGATCTATCGCCCCGGCTTGTTCGAGGGGCAGGTGGCCATCGTCACCGGCGGCGGTTCCGGCATCGGGCGCTGCACCGCGCACGAACTGGCGGCGTTGGGTGCGTGCGTGGCGCTGGTTGGGCGCAAGGCCGACAAGCTGGCCGGTGTGCAGGCGGAAATCGCGGCTGCCGGTGGCCATGCCAGCTGCCATTCCTGCGACATCCGCGATGAAGAAGCGGTGACGGCGACGGTGCGCGCAGTGCTGGGCGCCCATGGTCGCATCGACATGCTGGTCAACAATGCCGGCGGCCAGTTTCCGGCGGCGCTGAAGGACATCTCCCTGAAGGGCTGGGAAGCGGTGGTCAGGACCAACCTGACTGGCGGCTTCCTGATGGCGCGCGAATGCCTGGCGCAATGGATGCAAGGCGAGGGCGGCGCCATCGTCAACATCACCGCCGACAACTGGGGCAGCATGCCCGGCATGGGCCATTCCGGCGCGGCGCGGGCCGGCATGGTCAGCTTCACCGAGACCGCCGCGCTCGAATGGGCGCAATACGGCGTGCGCGTCAACGCGGTGGCGCCCGGCTACGTCGCCTCCAGCGGCATGGATGCCTATCCGCCCGAGTTGGCGCCGTTGCTGCGCGGCGCCAGCAAGGGCGTGCCGCTGCAGC
>JBATWJ010000030.1:0-2197 GCA_049672545.1 Burkholderiaceae bacterium | reverse complement strand
GTCTGCCGCTGCGCGGCCGGCAGTGGCAGGCGGCGCAGATATTCTTCGCACGGCGGCGGTACCGTGATGGCGGCGGGCGTTTCGGCGGCCGTCAGAAAAGCACCTAGTTGGGGGGTAATATGTAGCTCCACGTTTCCGATAAGGTGTCGTTGTTCTTGCGCAAGTAGCCGCGCAGCTCGACCGGCTTGGCGTCGTCGTTGCGGCGGAAGCGCACCGCCAGCCGCCAGCCGCCGGTCACTTCGTTGCGGTAGGCGTTGGTTTCCAGCAGCTTGCCGTTGGCGTCGGTGGTGACCACGCCTTCCAGTTCATCTTCCGGCCCCATCCTGGCCAGCACCGGGCCTTCGAAATCGACGATCAGCGCGATGCTGTCGTCCACCTTGCGCGTATAGCCGTGGCCGCGCCGCGTCTGCGTAACCCACGACAGCGGCGGCGTGGTTTCCGGCTCCTTTTGCCAGCGCATCGTGTATTCGATGTCGAACGGTTGGCCCGGTTTCGGCGAGCGTTCCGGCACCCAGAATGCGACCACGTTGTCGTTGGTCTCGTCCGGCGTCGGAATCTGCACCAGCTCGACGCGGCCGCTGCCCCATTTGCCCTTCGGCTCGATCCATACGCTCGGCCGCTTTTCGTAGCGCGCCTCCAGGTCCTGGTAGCTGACGAACGCGCGGTCGCGCTGCATCATGCCGAAGCCCTGCGGGTTGTCCAGCGCGTAGGAGGTGACCAGGAGCCGCTTCGGGTTGACGAACGGCCGCCAAATCCATTCGCCGGTACCGGACTGCACCGACAGGCCGTCCGAATCGTGGACTTCGGGGCGGTAGTCCTCGACCGCCGAGCGCTGGTTTTCACCGAAGAAATACATGCTGGTCAACGGCGCGATGCCAAGGATGGTGACGTTTTCGCGCAGATACAACTGGGCCTTGACCTCGACCGCGGTCTCGGCGCCAGGCCGCACGACGAAGCGGTAGGCGCCGGTGACGCGGCGAGAATCGAGCAGCGCATAGATGGTCAGCTCCTTGCTGTTGGCTTTGGGTCGTTCCAGCCAGAATTGCGTGAATTGCGGAAATTCCTCACCGGAATTGAGGGCGGTGTCGACCGCCAGCCCGCGCGCCGAAATGCCGTACAACTGGCCCTTGCCGAGCGCGCGGAAATAGCTGGCGCCGAGAAACACCAGCACTTCATCCTTGTACTTCGGTGTGTTCAGCGGGTAATGCACGCGAAAGCCGGCGAATCCCAGTTGTTCGAGCTGCTTCGGGTCGATCGCGTTTTTGCCATAGTTGAAGGTATGTGGATCGAATTTGATTTCGCGCACCCTTTTGCCAACGATTTCGTTGATCTTGATCGGGTGGTCGTAAAACAATCCCTGGTGGAAAAACGCAACCTCGAACGGCAGCTTGTTGCTGCGCCACAGAGATTTGGTGGTATCGAAGCGGATGTCGCGGTATTGGTCGTATGAAAGGTTTTCGATCGCCTTCGGCAGGTTGCTGGGCGGTTTCTTGTAGGCGGTTTGCGCCAGTTCCTGCGCTTGCCGGGCGACGTCGGGAAAGCCGAAGGCGAAGGCCGAGGCGGATACCAGCGCCAGGCTACCCGCCAGCAGCGGTGCCAGCCATTTTCTGATTTTTTCCGTGTGCATGAAGCTCCCTTGGTTTTATTGCTAACTGTCTTAGTTGACAACCAGGGGATTTCGTTCCCGTATGAAAGATGCAAGCCCGCAGCGGGATGGATACTGGATAAGGTATTTTTAAAGTCGCGCTATTTATATGCGGCAACAGCCGTTTTTTAGGCATACTCCCTGTATACCGAATCAATCATGCGGAGGGCAGCGATGGACGCAGCAACGGCAACCCCGTCGCCGGGCGCGCAGGCCGACGACAAGCGGCGCCGGCTGCGGCGCATGCAGTGGCTGGCCAATGGCCTGTTGCTGCTGGTGGCGGCGGTGTTCGTGCTGGCCACGCGCTTCCAGTATGCGCATCCGGCGTGGCCCTACGTCGCCGCGTTCGCCGAGGCGGCGATGGTCGGCGCGTTGGCCGACTGGTTCGCGGTGGTGGCGCTGTTCCGGCATCCGCTCGGGCTGTCGTTCATTCCGCATACCGCGATCATCCCGGCCAACCGCGAGCGCATCGCCACCAACCTCGGCGCCTTCGTGCAGGGCGAATTCTTCGCCACCGAGCGCGTGCTGGCGGTGATCCGCGAGTTCGACCCG
>JBATWJ010000029.1:0-7479 GCA_049672545.1 Burkholderiaceae bacterium | reverse complement strand
CGCCGAAGGACAGCGGCTCGGCCAGGTGCGCCAGCCGGTTGCGGCCGCTCTGTTCGGCGGCGGCGATCACGATCGCCTGCCAGTGCGCCATCTTCCTTTCGGCGCGCTCGGCCGAGAGCCGTACCACCGAGCGCTGCGCCGCCAGCGGCTGGATCGCCGCCGCGCCCAGTTCGACCGCCTTCTCGATGATCCAGTCCATCTTGGCCGCTTCCGGCAGTCCCTGCACCAGCTTGACCGCGTACGGCAATTCGGCTTCGCGCGGCGAAAAGGTCTTGATGTCGGCCATGCCACGCTTCCGGTCGAGCGCCGTCAGGATCGCCGTGTATTCGCCGCCGGTGCCGTTGAACAGCGTGATGCGGCTGCCGATCGCCGTGCGCAATACCAGCAGATGGTGGGCGACCGGCGGCGGCAGTTCGATCGCGGCGCCGATCGTCAGCGGCTGGGGGCAGTAAAAGCGCGGCATGAGGGCATCGGACGCGCGGCGCCTGGGCGCCGCTGCTGTTGGCGGGGCGTCAATTTTAAATCCGCAAACCCGCTCTGGTAAAATATCGGGCTTTCTTCCCTCGTATTCGCCGCTTTCCGCGCGCACCCCTTACCTGAACGACATGACATCCTCGCTTCCCACCACCAAGATGGCCAATGCGATCCGCGCGCTGGCAATGGACGCAGTGCAAAAGGCCAATTCCGGGCATCCGGGCATGCCGATGGGGATGGCGGAGATCGCGGTGGCGCTGTGGACGCGTCACTACCGGCACAACCCGGCCAATCCGCACTGGGCCGACCGCGACCGCTTCGTGCTGTCCAACGGCCACGGCTCGATGCTGCAATATGCGCTGCTGCACCTGACCGGCTACGACCTGCCGATGGAGGAAATCCGCAATTTCCGCCAGCTCGGCTCGAAGACGCCGGGCCACCCGGAAGTGCACGTCACGCCCGGCATCGAAACCACCACCGGCCCGCTCGGCCAGGGGTTGGCGAACGCGGTCGGCATGGCACTGGCCGAGGAATTGCTGGCGGCGGAATTCAACCAGCCCGACTTGAAGGTGGTCGACCACTACACCTACGTGTTCGTCGGCGACGGCTGCCTGATGGAAGGCATTTCGCATGAAGTCTGCTCGCTGGCCGGCACGCTGGGCCTGGGCAAGCTGATCGTGCTGTACGACGACAACGGCATCTCGATCGACGGCAAGGTCGAAGGCTGGTTCCGCGACGACACGCCGAAGCGCTTCGAAGCCTACGGCTGGAACGTGATCGCCGATGTCGATGGCCACAACGTCGACGACGTCGATGGCGCGATCGCGCGCGCCAAGTCGGCCGGCAAGCCGACCCTGATCTGCTGCAAGACCGTGATCGGACGCGGCGCGCCGACCATGCAGGGAACCGACAAGGTGCATGGCGCCGCGCTCGGCGACAAGGAAATCGCCGCCACCCGCGAAGCGCTCGGCTGGCCGTATCCGCCGTTCGAAGTGCCGGCCGACGTCTATGCCGCCTGGGATGCGAAGGCCGCCGGCGCCGCCCGCGAAGCCGAATGGAACGGCCGCATGCAGCAGTACCGCGCGCAGTACCCACAACGCGCCGCCGAACTGGAGCGCCGGCTGCAGGGCGAGTTGCCGGCCAATTTTGCCGACACCGTGCACGCCTACATCGCCGCCTGCGTTGAAAAGAAGGAAAACATCGCGACCCGCAAGGCCAGCCAGAACGCGATCGGCGCACTGGCGCAGGTGTTGCCCGAGTTCCTCGGCGGCTCGGCCGACCTGACCGGCTCCAACCTGACCAACTGGAAGGAGTCGGTCGCGGTGCGCGCCAACAAGCCCGGCAACCACATCAACTACGGCGTGCGCGAATTCGGCATGAGCGCGATCGTCAACGGCATCGCGCTGCACGGCGGCTTCATCCCGTTCGGCGCCACCTTCCTGACCTTTTCCGACTACAGCCGCAACGCGCTGCGGATGGCGGCGCTGATGAAGATCCGCTCGATCTTCGTGTTTACGCACGATTCGATCGGCCTCGGCGAAGACGGTCCGACCCACCAGTCGGTCGAGCACGTGTCCAGCCTGCGCCTGATCCCGGACCTGGACAATTGGCGTCCGTGCGACACGGTGGAATCGGCGGTCGCCTGGTCGCACGCGGTCACGCGCCGCCACGGGCCGTCGACGCTGATTTTTTCGCGCCAGAACCTGCAGTACCAGGAGCGCACGCCGGAGCAGATCACCCACATTCATCGCGGCGGCTACGTGCTGAAGGACGCCGAGGATGCGCGCGCGATCCTGATCGCCACCGGCTCCGAGGTCGAGCTGGCCGTCAAGGCCGCCGAGCAGCTGGGCGCCGAAGGCATCGCGGTGCGCCTGGTGTCGATGCCGTCGACCGACGTGTTCGACCGCCAGGACGCCGGCTGGAAGGCCTCCGTGCTGACGCCGGGCCTGCCGCGGGTGGCGGTGGAAGCCGGCGTCACCGATTTCTGGCACAAGTACGTCGGCCTGGAAGGCGCGGTGGTCGGCATCGACAGCTTCGGCGAATCGGCGCCGGCGGGCGTGCTGTTCAAACATTTTGGCTTTACCGTCGAACGCGTCGCCGCCGCGGTCCGGTCGGTGCTGGCTTGACGCGGCTGGCGCGGCCGGAATGACGGCCGGCAATACGGATGCTTGATTTCGATGGATAGCCGCCGCCGCGGCGATGACATACTTGATCGCCAAGGCCAGGTGGGTTCCCGGTTTCTTTGTTGGCTTATTTTCAGGAGTTTTCCATGACCATTCGCGTAGCAATCAACGGCTATGGCCGTATCGGCCGCAACATCCTTCGCGCGCACTATGAAGGCGGCAAGTTCAAGGACCAGATCCAGATCGTCGCCATCAACGACCTCGGCAATGCCGAGCACAACGCGCATCTGACCCGCTACGACACCACGCACGGCAAGTTTCCCGGCACCGTCGCGGTCGAGGGCGATTCGATGGTGGTCAACGGCGACAAGATCCGTGTGCTGGCCGAACGCAACCCGGCCAACCTGCCGTGGGGCGAGCTGAAGGTCGACGTCGTGCTGGAATGCACCGGCTTTTTCGCCAGCAAGGAAAAAGCCTCGGCCCACATTGCCGGCGGTGCCAAGAAAGTCATCATCTCGGCACCGGGCGGCAAGGACGTCGACGCCACCATCGTCTACGGCGTCAACCATGACGTGCTGAAGGCGTCCGACACCGTGATCTCGAACGCCTCCTGCACTACCAACTGCCTGGCGCCGCTGGTCAAGCCGCTGCACGACCAGATCGGCCTGGTCAACGGCCTGATGACCACGGTCCATGCCTACACCAACGACCAGGTGCTGACCGACGTCATGCACGAAGACCTGCGCCGCGCCCGTTCGGCGACGATGAGCATGATCCCGACCAAGACCGGCGCCGCCTCCGCGGTCGGCCTGGTGATGCCGGAACTGAACGGCAAGCTGGACGGCTACGCGATCCGCGTGCCGACCATCAACGTCTCGATCGTCGACCTGTCCTTCATCGCCGCGCGCGACACTACCGCCGACGAAGTCAACGCGATCATGAAGGCGGCCGCGGAAAGCGGCCCGCTGAAGGGCATCCTCGAATACAACACCGCGCCGCTGGTGTCGGTCGACTTCAACCACAACCCGGCTTCCAGCACCTTCGACGCCACGCTGACCAAGGTGTCCGGCCGGCTGGTCAAGGTATCGTCGTGGTACGACAACGAGTGGGGTTTCTCGAACCGCATGCTCGACACCACCGTCGCGCTGATGAACGCCAAGTAAGCGCCGCGGCATCCGTCAAAACGCCCTGCGGCCATGGTGCCGCAGGGCTTTTTTTTATGCCGATGCCGTGCGCGTCAGGTGCGCGCGTACCAGCGCCAGCCGAGGGTCAGCGCGGCGACCCAGATCACGACGATCGCCGCCGCGCCGGCGCGGCTGGCCGGTTTCGCGTTGTTCGCCGCGATCCACTGATCCGCTTGCCGCCGGCAGTCGCGTACCACCTGTTGCGGCAGCAGCCGCCATGCCAGCCAGATCAGCGCCGGCAGGACCAGCAGATCATCCAGGTAGCCGAACAGCGGAATGAAATCCGGAATCAGGTCGATCGGACTCAACGCGTAGGCGACCGCCAGCGCGCACAGCAGCTTGCTGCCCAGCCGCGTGGCCGGATGGCGGCGGGCGAACCACAGCATCAGTGCATCGCGCTTGATGTAGCCGGCCCAGCGCCGGAGCGTGTTGAGGGGAGACATGGCGGCGGCGATGGAGAAATCCCGGTAACGGCTCATCTTATCCGCGCATAGGCGGCGATGCGGCCGCCTGGCTGGGACGGCCGCATCGCAGTTGCAGTCTCACAACCCGCCGTTGTACAAAATAACGGGAGTATGGTGGAAAATTCGTCAATTCCGCGCGTTACACGGGTAGATCTGAAATACACGCCGCAGTATGTATTTTCACCTAATTCGCCCGGGTGAAGCGTGCTGTCCTCCATGGGGGCTTACGGCTGTACCGACGGCACGCCGGCGGGATATTCGCGCATGCGGTGCAGCACCGGCCAGTCGCGGCCTTTTAGGATGATGTGCCAGTAGAGGAAGGGCATGAACCACTTCTTCAGCCACCAGTAGGTGCGGCGCGGCACGCGCGGATCGGCGGCGAAGCTGGGGGCAACCACGCCACCGTAGCTGAATTCGGCCAGCATCACCTTGCCGACCGACGTCGTCAGCGGGCAGGCGGCGTAGCCGTCGTAGTGCGCGGCGTTGGCGCGACCGTCGATCGCCTGCAGCAGGTTTTCCGTCAGCACCGGGGCCTGGCTCTTGATCGCGGCGGCGGTCTTGCTGTTCGGCGTCGAGGTGCAGTCGCCGAGGCCGAACACGTCCGGATAGCGCAGGTGGCGCAAGCTGTGCTTGTCGACTTCCAGCCAGCCGTTGGCGTCCGCCAGCGGGCTGGTGCGGATGAAGCCGGGTGCGCTCTGCGGCGGCACCACGTGCAGCATGTCGTAGCGGATTTCGGTGCGCTGCCTGTGGCCGTCGACCACGGTCTCGAAGGTGGCGACCTTGGCGGCGCCATCGACCGCCACCAGATTGTGGCCGAAGCGCACACTGGCGCCATAGGACGCCATCACCTGGTCCAGCGCCTGCGCATAGAACGGCACGCCGAACACGGCGCCGCCGGCGGTGCAGAACTGGACGTCGGCGGCGACGCCGCGTTTCCTGAAGGTGTCGGCCGCCAGATACAGCGCCTTTTGCGGCGCGCCGGGGCATTTGAGCGGCGTGCCGGGCTGGGTGAAGAGCGCGGTGCCGCCGCCGAACCGGCGCACGCATTCCCAAGTGTAGGGCGCGAGGTCGTAGCGGTAGTTGCTGGTGACGCCGTTCTTTCCCAGCGTGTCGCTCAAGCCGTCGATCGCATCCCAGTCGAGCTGGATACCGGCCGCCACCACCAGGAAATCGTAGTCGACGCGCGTGCCGTCTTCCAGCACCACTTGCTTGTGGTCCGGCAGCAACTGCCGCACGCCGGCCGGAATGTGGGTAACGCCTGCCGGCAGGCAGTCGCGCAGCGCGCGGCGGGTGGCTGCGGCGGCGTACTGGCCGCCGCCGACCAGCGTCCAGGCCGGTTGGTAATAGTGGTCGGAGGCCGGATCGATCACCGCGATGTCGAGCTGGGGACGCGCGCGCCGTAGGCGCGCCGCGACTGCGGTACCGCCGGCGCCGCCGCCGACGATGACGATCGCATGCTGGCGCACGGTGGACAGGCTGGTATCGGTATTCATGGGTGGACCTTCCGCGAGGATTTTGCACTGAAGCAGCGCGAGGTGGAATATAGAAAATCTATGGAATCGATAGATTTTTTATTCTATGAGCGCGGAAGTGTTGGCGAAAAGAATAAGAAGAAATTTGGATATATCCGTTTTCGCCAGTCGCACGAGACGGGGCGTCGGTGCGGTAGCCGCCTACCGAGATTCGGCACTGCGGGCGGCGCTGGCCGAGGCAGGGCGGAGTGGCCAGGGAAAAGCGCGTGCGGGCCGTTGATGCCGGTTCGCCTTTGGCACGCTGAATATTGCAGATTCACTGATACTGGGGAGTATGCCTGAAAACCGGCCCATCACGGAGGAAAAACGCGCTGCTTGAAAAATACACCTGGATGTATAGAAACTTGCCGAACTTGGTGCGGGAAGGCTTTCCTCTTCCTCAGGCTGCCAGCCGCGGTGTCGCGGCGTGCTGCTGCTTGTAGCAGCCGCAGGCGATGATCAGCTTGCCGACCTTTTGGAAGAACGCCGATTTCACCAGCGTTTCGCCGGTCAGCGGATGATTCCACTTGTAGTCGATCCAGCCGGTGCCGTCGCGCTCGGCGATCGCCGCCATGTCCTTGACGAAGAAGCGGCCGTCGGTGTCCTTGACGGTGGTGATGTCGGTGCCCAGCAGGCGCGGGTTGGTCGCATGGGCGGCGACCTGCGCGCTGTCGACGTCGTACACGCTCAGGTACAGGTCACGGTCGCGGAAGCGGGCGTCGGACTGGTTGACCTGTTCCAGCATCCGCGCCTGGCCGTGGCGCTGCATGAAATCGACGGCTTTGTTCACTATCCGCACCGCGTCGTCGGCATTGCCGAACTCGGCCGCGCCCAGCTTGAAGCCGGCCACCGCGCCGGACAGCGACACCGCCTGCGCATGCAGGTTTTGCGCCAGCTTGGTGGCGTCGTCGACCATGCTGGCATTCTGCTGGGTGGTCTGGTCGATCTGGATGATCACGCGGTTGACTTCCTCGATGCCGGCGCTCTGCTCGCGGCTGGCGGCGGTGATCTCGCGCATGATGCCGGTCACGCGCCCGACCGCGGCGACGATTTCCTGCATGGTCTGGCCGGCGTCGTCGACCAGCCGGCCGCCGGCTTCGACCTTGCCGACCGAATCGTCGATCAGCGTCTTGATTTCCTTGGCGGCGGCGGCGGAACGCTGCGCCAGGTTGCGCACTTCGGCCGCCACCACCGCAAAGCCGCGTCCCTGCTCGCCGGCGCGGGCCGCTTCGACCGCCGCGTTCAGCGCCAGGATATTGGTCTGGAAGGCAATGCCGTCGATCACGCCGATGATGTCGACGATCTTCTTCGAGCTTTCCCGGATCGAGCCCATGGTGTCGACCACCTGTGCCACCACGTTGCCGCCCTTGGTCGCTGTGTCGGAGGCGGCTTCCGCCAGTTCGCTGGCCTGCTGCGCGTTTTCGGCGTTTTGCTTGACGGTCGAGGTCAGCTGTTCCATCGCCGACGCGGTTTCTTCCAGCGAACTGGCCTGCGCCTCGGTGCGCGCCGCCAGTGCAGCGTTGTCGGAATTGATCTGGCCCGAAGTGCTGGCGATCGCCGTGGTGCCGGAGCGGACTTCACCGACGATTCGGAACATCATCGCACTGAGGTCGCGCAGCGCCTGCAGCAGGGCAGCGGTCTCGCCGCCGCCAGCCACGGCGAACGATGCGGTCAGATCGCCGGCGGCGACCTGGTGGGCGGCACCGACTGCCTGCCGCAGCGG
>JBATWJ010000028.1:0-4958 GCA_049672545.1 Burkholderiaceae bacterium | reverse complement strand
GTGCCTGCTGCTGCCGGATGCGCTGTACAAGGGCTTGAGCCAGGTCGAGCATGGCGTCGGCCTGCTGTTCGTGGTCGAGACGCCGCAGCCACAACTGCCGCCGGCGCTGACCGAACCGGCGGTGCTGCTCGACCGCTTGCAAGATCCGGGCAACCTCGGCTCGATTCTGCGCAGCGCGGCGGCGGCCGGCATCCGCCAAGTGTATTGTTCGGCGGAAACGGTGTTCGCGTGGTCGCCCAAGGTACTGCGCGCCGGCATGGGCGCGCATTTCCTGCTCGATATTTTCGAAAATGCCGACCTCGATGCGCTGCTGCGCGGCGCCCGGGTGCCGGTGCTGGCGACCAGCTCCTACGCCAGCGCCACGCTGTACGAAACCGACCTGCGGCGACCGGCGGCATGGCTGTTTGGGCATGAAGGGCAAGGCGTGGCGCCGGCATTGCTGGCGCTGGCGGCGCGGCAGGTGAAAATCCCGCAGGCAAGCGGGGTCGAATCGCTGAACGTGGCGGCTGCCGCCGCGGTTTGCCTGTTCGAGCAGCTGCGGCAGACGCACGCCGTCTGACCAGGCGCTCAGGCTCAGGCCAAGTGGTACACCAGGCCCGGTTTCAGGTAGCGCTCGCCGGCTGAAAGCCGCACCGCGCCGCCGTCGTACGGAAAGGCGTACGAGAATTCGTAATCCTTGCCGTCGATGCGGGCATGGCGGTAGATCGGGGCATTCAGGTAGGTACCGATCGGCTCGGTCAATTGTTCGGCCTGGTCGAAGTGCACCGAGAGGCGCTGATTCCCGGCTTGTGCCATGGCATTGGAGTCGATTTCCGATTCGACGCCATCCATGTTGTCCTTCATCACCCAGAAAAGAAACGCCAATCCCGCCCACAGAATCAGTTCGATCAACAAAATCTCCATAGGGCACCTCCTGACGCTTCCTTTCACCGGAGTGACGGAAGATGGCCGGCACAGATTCGAACAGCAACAGGGAATCGGCGCCCACCCCGTTCCGCTTATAAAAGTAAAGACTTCTTTATAAGTTCAAAGTTTCGGTGAATGGAGAGATTGACGGCAGTGCCGGCGGCGCGGCAGGCAACGGCTGCTCAACCGTAGGTGCGCCACTCGAATTTCAGCTCTTGCAGCACGGTGGTGGCGATTTCCTCGATCGATTTGGCGGTCGACGACATCCAGCGGATGCCTTCGCGCCGCATCATCCGCTCCGCCTCGTTGACTTCGTAGCGGCAATTCTCCAGCGCCGCGTACTTGCTGCCGGGGCGGCGCTCGTTGCGCACCTCGGCCAGCCGGTCGGGCGCGATCGACAGCCCGAAGATCTTGTGCTTGTACGGCAGCAGGTCGCTCGGCAGCCGGTTGCGCTCGAAATCCTCCGGGATCAGCGGATAGTTGGCCGCCTTGACGCCGAACTGCATCGCCAGGTATAGGCTGGTCGGCGTCTTGCCGGAGCGCGACACGCCGACCAGGATCACGTCGGCGGCCGCCAGGTTCAGGTTCGATTGACCATCGTCGTGCGCCAGCGAAAAGTTGATCGCCTCGATCCGGTTCTTGTATTCATCGGAATTGGCGATGTTGTGGCTGCGGCCGATGGTGTGGGTCGATTTCACGCCCAGTTCCTGCTCCAGCGGCTCGACGAAGGTATGGATCAGGTCCATGTGCATCGCCTTCGACAGCCGCACCACGCTCGACAGCTCGGCCTTGACCATGGTCGAGAACACGATCGGCAGCTTGCCGTCCGCGTCGTAGGCGGCATTGATGCGGTCGACCGCCTCGCGCACCTTTTCCATGGTGTCGATGAACGGCAGCCGCACGTGCTTGAAGCGCAGTTCAAACTGGGTCAACAGCGAATGGCCGAAGGTTTCGGCGGTGATGCCGGTGCCGTCGGAGACGAAGAAAACGGTGCGGTTGGCGGGAGGCGGAGGGGGAGGCAGCATGTCGGGAAGGAAAAAACGGGTGGAAAAGGGAAAAGGAAGCCGGTGCCGATCAAGGCAAAAAGCCATCGCTGGTTGTAAAATGGCGCGCAACGAGCTATCAGTCCAACTGCAACAAGAATAACAAAAACCCCGGCCCAGCGAAGACGACGTGAAGATTTCCCATCATCAAAACAGAGGTTGTCTATGTCCAGCGCAGTATATGCAGGGCCGCGTCGCGCGCCCGAGCCGGAGGTTGCCTACGTAGTATCGCTTGACCAGTTACGCATGACCGACGTCGATTCGGTCGGCGGCAAGAATGCCTCGCTCGGCGAGATGATCAGCCAGCTGGCACAAAGCGGGGTGCGCGTGCCGGGCGGTTTCGCCACCACCGCGCAAGCCTTCCGCGATTTCCTCGGCTACAGCGCCGACGGCGGCCCGACCCTGGGCGAGCGCATCGGTTCCCGGCTGGATACGCTCGACGTCGACGACGTGCGCGCGCTGGCCGCAGCCGGCGCCGAAATCCGGCAATGGATCGTCGACACCCCGTTCCAGCCGCGGCTGGCGCAGGAGATTCGCGATGCCTACCAGGCCCTGGCCGAGCAATCACCTGAAGAAATGTCGTTCGCGGTGCGCTCGTCGGCCACCGCCGAAGACCTGCCGGACGCTTCCTTTGCCGGCCAGCAGGAAACCTTCCTGAACGTGATCGGCATCGACAACGTGCTCGATGCGATGAAGCACGTGTTCGCGTCGCTGTACAACGACCGCGCCATCTCCTACCGGGTCCACAAGGGCTTCATCCACGCCGACGTCGCGCTGTCGGCCGGCGTGCAGCGCATGGTGCGCTCCGACGTCGGTGCCGCCGGTGTGATGTTTACGCTGGATACCGAATCGGGCTTTCGCGACGTCGTCTTTATCACCTCCAGCTATGGCCTGGGAGAAACGGTGGTACAGGGTGCGGTCAACCCGGACGAGTTCTACGTCCACAAGCCGATGCTGGAGCAGGGCAAGTCGCCGGTGATTAGGCGCAACATCGGCTCCAAGCTGATCAAGATGGAGTTCACCAGCGAAGCGCGGGCCGGCCGTTCGGTCAAGACCGTCGACGTGCCGCTGGAGCTGCGCAACCGCTATTCGCTGACCGACGCCGAAGTGGTGGAACTGGCGCACTACGCGGTCACCATCGAAAAGCACTACGGTCGGCCAATGGACATCGAATGGGGCAAGGACGGCCGCGACGGCAAGCTGTACATCCTGCAGGCGCGCCCGGAAACCGTGAAGTCGCAGCAGAAGGCCGGCGACGCCCAGCAGCGCTTCACGCTGAAGGGTACCGGCACCGTGCTGGCGGCCGGCCGTGCGATCGGCCAGAAGATCGGCGCCGGACCGGTGCGGGTGATCCACGATCCCTCCGAGATGGAGCGCGTGCAACCCGGCGACGTGCTGGTGGCCGACATGACCGATCCCAACTGGGAGCCGGTGATGAAGCGTGCATCGGCGATCGTCACCAACCGTGGCGGCCGCACCTGCCACGCGGCGATCATCGCGCGCGAACTGGGCGTGCCGGCGGTGGTCGGTTGCGGCAACGCCAGCGAAGTGCTGAAGGACGGTACGCTGGTCACCGTTTCCTGCGCCGAGGGCGACGAAGGCCGCATCTACGATGGTTTCCTGGAAACCGAAGTCAGCGAAGTGCGGCGCGGCGAAATGCCGGAATTGCCGCTGAAGATCATGATGAACGTCGGCAACCCGCAGCTGGCTTTCGATTTCCAGTCGATTCCCAATAACGGTGTCGGCCTGGCGCGGCTGGAATTCATCATCAACAACAACATCGGCGTGCATCCGAAGGCGATCCTTGAATACCCGAACGTCGATCCGGACCTGAAGAAGGCGGTCGAGTCGGTGGCGCGCGGCCATGCGTCGCCGCGCGCGTTCTACGTCGACAAGCTGGCCGAGGGCGTGGCGACGATCGCCGCCGCGTTCTGGCCGAAGCCGGTGATCGTGCGGTTGTCGGACTTCAAATCGAACGAGTACAAGAAGCTGATCGGCGGTTCGCGCTACGAGCCGGACGAAGAAAACCCGATGCTCGGTTTCCGCGGCGCCGCCCGTTACCTGGCGCGCGACTTCGCCGAGGCGTTCGAGATGGAATGCGCGGCGATGAAGCGGGTGCGCAACGACATGGGGTTGACCAACGTCGAGATCATGGTGCCGTTCGTGCGCACGCTCGGACAGGCGCAGAAGGTGGTCGAGCTGCTGGGCCAGAACGGCTTGAAGCGCGGCGAAAACGGCCTGCGCCTGATCATGATGTGCGAAATCCCGTCCAACGCGATCCTGGCCGAGCAGTTCCTCGAATACTTCGACGGTTTCTCGATCGGCTCCAACGACCTGACGCAGCTGACGCTGGGGCTGGATCGCGATTCCGGCATGGAACTGCTGGCGGCCGATTTCGACGAGCGCGATCCGGCCGTATGCGCGCTGCTGTCGCAGGCGATCGCCGCCTGCCGTGCGCAGGGCAAGTACATCGGCATCTGCGGCCAGGGGCCGTCCGACCATCCGGATTTCGCCGAATGGCTGATGAAGGAAGGGATCGCGTCGATCTCGCTGAACCCGGACACGGTGGTCGACACCTGGCAAAAACTCGGAGGACAATAACCGGCAAGTCGGGCGGGAAGCCGCCGCCCGCCGCCGTTGCGCGGATGGGACAGCAGAGTTGACGCCGGAGAATTTTCGGCTAGACTAGCCACCACTTGCCGAATACAAACAAAAACAGTGTCATTGTTTGGGCTTGAACCCTCGTCCGCCACGGCTGACGGGGGTTTTGTTTTTCCGGCCGTGGCGATGCCGCGCGGCTTTGCACAAGGAGACGGGCGATGGCGGACTGGATGATCTGGCTGGCGATGGCGGGCATCGTCGTGATCCTGGAAATGTTCTTCGGCACTTTCTATTTGCTGATGATCGCGCTCGGGCTGGCCGCCGGCGCCCTTGCAGCATTCTCCGGGCTGACGCAGGAGGCGCAGCTGATCGCCGCCGCCGTGGTCGGCATCGTCGCCACCTACGCGC
>JBATWJ010000027.1:0-3574 GCA_049672545.1 Burkholderiaceae bacterium | reverse complement strand
CTGATGCTCGGCGCGCAGGGGGCGTTGCTGGGCACCCGATTCTTTGCCAGCACGGAGGCGCTCGGCAGCGCGGCCATCAAAGCGCGCCTGGTCGAGGCTGGCGGCGAACAGACGCAGCGCACACGGGTCTTCGACATCGTGCGCGGTTACCGCTGGCCGGCCGGGTTTACCGGCCGCGCCTTGCGCAATCGCTTCATGGCACGCTGGGACAACAATGAGGCCGGACTGGCACGCGCACTGGAAACCGAACAGCAGGCGTTCCAGGCGGCCGTCGCCGCCGACGACCATGATACGGTGATGGTCTGGGCGAGCGAGGCGGTCGACCTGATTCACAGCACCGAGCCGGCAGCCACGCTGGTAGCACGAATTTGCCTGCAAGCCGAAGCGCAGTTGCGTAACGGCGCGCGTCTGATCGATCAGACGCCATTCGCGCTCCCGGGAGAATAGGAGTCTCAGGCGGCGTCGCCCGGGGACATCCGAAAAAAGCTGGGTTACACCTAGCGCCGGCAGCCACCTTTCCGCATCCGGGCCGCCGCGTGTGCCGGGGCCTGCCGATACTGCCGGCGCGCTCACGTATAATTTCCCCTTTACCCGCAGAAAACTGATCATGGAAGCCGAACGCCTCAATTCCCTCGAAGCCCTGTTAGAAGATCTGGCCGAGCGCGCCACCGATCTGCGGAGGTATCTTTGACTTCGATGTGAAGTCGGAAAAGCTGGAACAGGTCAACGCCGAGCTGGAAGACCCGAACGTCTGGAACGACCCGAAGCGCGCGCAGGAACTCGGCCGCGAAAAGAAATCGCTGGAAACCATCGTGCTGTCGCTGACCGGCATCGAGGCCGATCTGCGCGACGCCACCGATTTGTTCGAAATGGCGCGTGAAGAGCAAGATGACGCCACGCTGGCGGCGCTGGAAGAAGATGCACACGCGCTGGAAAAGCGGGTGGAGGAAATGGAATTCCACCGCATGTTTTCCAATCCGATGGACCCCAACAACTGCTTCATCGACATCCAGGCTGGCGCCGGCGGCACCGAGGCGCAGGACTGGGCCTCGATGCTGCTGCGCCAGTACCTGCGCTATTGCGAGCGCAAGGGCTTCAAGGTTGAAATCCTGGAGCAGTCGGACGGCGAAGTGGCCGGCATCAAGACCGCCACCCTGAAGGTCGAGGGCGACTACGCCTATGGCTACCTGCGCACCGAAACCGGCGTGCACCGGCTGGTGCGCAAGTCGCCGTTCGATTCGGCCAACGGCCGCCATACCTCGTTTTCCAGCCTGTTCGTGTATCCGGAAGTGGACGAGTCGATCGAGATCGACATCAACCCGGCCGATGTCCGCATCGACACCTACCGCGCCTCTGGCGCCGGCGGCCAGCACATCAACAAGACCGATTCGGCGGTGCGCCTGACGCACATCCCGAGCGGCATCGTGGTGCAGTGCCAGAACGACCGCAGCCAGCATCGCAACAAGGCGGAAGCCTGGGACATGCTGAAGGCCAAGCTCTACGAGCTGGAATTGCGCAAGCGCATGAGCGAGCAACAGAAGCTGGAGGATTCCAAGACCGACGTCGGCTGGGGTCACCAGATCCGCTCCTACGTGCTGGACCAGTCGCGCATCAAGGACTTGCGCACCAACTTCGAAACCGGCAACACCAAGGCCGTGCTCGATGGCGAGCTGGACGAGTTCATCGCCGCCTCGCTGAAACAGGGCGTGTGACGGCCGCCGGCCGCCGCCCTTCCCTCGCCACGATGCATTTGCAAACCTCCGGCAGGCGCCGCCTTGCCGCCTTCTTCCGTGAACCGACATGAACGACAACACTTCCGCGCCGCAGGCTGACAACGACGACAACGCGATCCTGGCCGAGCGGCGCGCCAAGCTGGCGGCGCTGCGCCAGGACGGCGTGGCCTTCCCGAACGACTTCCGGCCGACGCACAAGGCGGCCGCGCTGCACGAGCAGTACGGCGCCGTCGAGGCGGAGCAGCTGGCGGCGCTGGAGGTGCCGATCGCAGTGGCCGGCCGCATGATGCTGAAGCGCATCATGGGCAAGGCGTCGTTCGCCACCGTGCAGGACGCCTCCGGCGCGCGCGCCGACGGCCGCATCCAGCTGTTCCTGACGCAGGAACTGCTGGGCGAGGCGGCCTACAAGGCGTTCAAGCATTACGACCTCGGCGACATCCTCGGCGCCGAGGGCACACTGTTCAAGACCAAGACCGGCGAGCTGTCGGTCAAGGTCAGCCGGCTGCGGCTGCTGACCAAGTCGCTTAGGCCGCTGCCGGACAAGTTCCACGGCCTGTCTGACCAGGAAACCAGGTACCGCCAGCGCTACGTCGACCTGATCATCAACGAGGAAACGCGCCGCACCTTCCGTGCGCGCACCGCCGCGATGTCGTCGATCCGGCGCTTCATGGACCAGCACGGCTTCATGGAAGTGGAGACGCCGATGCTGCATCCGATTCCGGGCGGCGCCGCCGCCAAGCCGTTCATCACCCACCACAACGCGCTCGACATGCAGATGTTCCTGCGCATCGCGCCCGAGCTGTACCTGAAGCGGCTGGTGGTGGGTGGCTTCGAGCGCGTGTTCGAGGTCAACCGCAACTTCCGCAACGAAGGGGTGTCGCCGCGCCACAACCCGGAATTCACGATGATGGAATTCTATGCGGCCTACGTCGACTACAAGTGGCTGATGGATTTCACCGAAAGCGTGATCCGGCAGGCGGCGATCGACGCGCACGGCACCGCGGTGTTGTCCTACCAGGGACGGGCACTGGATCTGTCGCAGCCGTTCCACCGGCTGACGATCCTGGAAGCGATCCGCAAGTACGCGCCGCACTACAGCGACGCGCAATTGCAGGATGCCGATTTCCTGAAGCAGGAACTGAAGAAGTTCGGCGTCGCGCCGCACGCAGTGGCCGGGCTCGGCGCGCTGCAACTGGCGCTATTCGAGGAAACTTCCGAGGCGCAGTTATGGGAGCCGACCTACATCGTCGACTATCCGGTCGAAGTGTCGCCGCTGGCGCGCGCTTCCGACACCGTGCCCGGCATCACCGAGCGCTTCGAACTGTTCATCACCGGCCGCGAGATCGCCAACGGCTTTTCCGAGCTGAACGATCCGGAAGACCAGGCGGCGCGCTTCCGCGCGCAGGTGGAAGCCAAGGATGCCGGCGACGAGGAGGCGATGTACTACGACGCCGACTACATCCGCGCGCTGGAATACGGGCTGCCGCCGACCGGCGGCTGCGGCATCGGCATCGACCGCCTGATGATGCTGATCACCGATTCGCCGAACATCCGCGACGTCATCCTGTTCCCGCACCTGCGGCGCGAGGATTGACGCTTACAAAGTCTTACAGCTGACACACGATTCGGATTTTATTGCGGCAACTGGCGGGCGATACTTGCACTGAGTCACCTTTCATTGCCGAAAAAACATGGAAACAATCAAAAACGCTCCTCGCCTGCATCCGCTGGTCGCCGCCGCGGCCGTCGCCGTCACGCTGGCCAGCCTGGTCGCCATTGCCGCCATGACCGGGCTGTTGCCCACTTCACACAGCAGCAC
Source organism: Burkholderiaceae bacterium (assembly GCA_049672545.1). GTDB lineage: Bacteria > Pseudomonadota > Gammaproteobacteria > Burkholderiales > Burkholderiaceae_D > DATJCV01. The sequence goes on along the minus strand of JBATWJ010000027.1, from coordinate 22 downwards.
TGCACCGGCCGCACCGCTCGCC
>JBATWJ010000026.1:0-2288 GCA_049672545.1 Burkholderiaceae bacterium | reverse complement strand
GCTCGACACCGGGCTGGCGGCGGTCTGCGCCGAAGCGGTCGGCGCGCTCGACCGCGTGCTGGCGGCGACCGTCGAATACACGCGCACCCGCAAGCAGTTCGGCGTGCCGATCTCCACCTTCCAGGCGCTGCAGCACCGGATGGCGGACATGGTGCTGCATATCGAGCAGGCGCGGTCGATGAGCTACCTGGCGGCGGTGCGCTGCCGGGATGCCGATTCCGCCGCGCGCGCGGCGGCACTGTCGGCGGCCAAGGTGGTGATCGGCCAGGCCTGCCGCTTCGTCGGCCAGCAGGCGGTGCAACTGCACGGCGGCATGGGCGTCACCGACGAGCTGGAGCTGAGCCATTATTTCAAGCGGCTGATGGCGATCGAGCTGCAGTTCGGCAGCACCGATTGGCATTTGGAGCGGTACGCGGCGCAACTTTGAAAGCCGCGGGCCGCGCTGGATTCGTTAACCTCTGCTGTCGTTGCCGCGAAGGCGGGAACCTAGTGGCGTTTCAGGTTGCTCGGCCGGGCCTTCTGCGGGAGCCAACCTTGTTCGACCTTTCTGTTTGATTTGTTGGGGACAGAGTAACTCGGCGCACTGCGGCGCCTCGCAAACTCTGTCCCGCAATGAATCAGCTTCGCTTGCGCATCCGCATATTCAGCGCCTCCACCAGCACCGAGAACGCCATCGCCGAGTACACATAGCCCTTCGGCACGTGGTGGCCGAAGCCGTCGGCGATCAGCACCACCGCCACCACCACCAGGAAGGCCAGCGCCAGCATCTTGATGGTCGGGTGCGCGGACACGAAGCGCCCGATCGGCGTGGCGAACAGCATCATCAGTCCGACCGACGCCACCACCGCCGCGACCATCACTTCGATCCGGTCGGCCATGCCGACCGCGGTGATGATCGAATCCAGAGAAAACACGATATCGATCACCATGATCTGCAGGATCACGGCGCCGAAGGTGGCGGCCGCCTTGCCGGCACCGTGTTCTTCGCCCCCTTCCAGCATCTGGTGGATTTCGCCGACGCTCTTCCACAGCAGGAACAGGCCGCCGGCAATCAGGATCAGCGCGCGCCCGGAAATCTCGTAGCCGAACAAGGTGAACAGCGGCGCGGTGAAGCCGATGATCCAGGACAGCGTCATGAGCAGGCCGATGCGCATGAACATCGCGGCGAACAGGCCGAGCCGGCGCGCCGTTTCCTGCCGCGCGCGCGGCAGCTTGTCGACCAGGATCGAAATGAAAATGATGTTGTCGATGCCCAGCACCAGCTCCAGCGCGGTCAGCGTGGCGAACGCCATCCACATTTGCGGATCGGTCAGCAGTTCCATCATGGAAAACCTCGAGAAAATGAGCGAAAGCGCAATGCTAGCTTTTTTCTCATTCTTTAAAAATCGAAGATTAAAGGATAATTACTTCGCAAAAACCGAAGAACAGGAAGCCGCCGATGAAAGCCGCCAGCTTGAATTTCCGTCACCTCTACTATTTCTGGGTCGTGGCCCAGGAAGGCAGCGTCACGCGCGCCGCCGAACGGCTGGGGGTGGCGGTGCAGACCATCAGCGCCCAGCTCGGCCTGTTGGAACGTGCGCTCGGCAAATCGCTGCTGGCGCCACAGGGCCGGCGCCTGACGCCGACCGCCGCCGGCCGCACCGCGCTGGCCTACGCCGACCAGATCTTCCTGCTCGGCGAACAGATGCAGGCGGCGCTGGCCGACAACGGCGACGGCGACGCGATGCGGCTGACGGTCGGCATTTCCAATTCGCTGCCGAAGCTGGTCGCCTACCGGCTGCTGGAGACGGCGCTGCGGCTGCCGCGCAAGGTACGGCTGTCGTGCTACGAAGACCAGTTCGAATCGCTGCTGGCCGACCTGGCGCTGCACAAGCTGGACGTGGTGCTGGCAGACCGACCGCTCGGCGCTGGCAGCCCGCTGCGCGTATTCAGCCATTTGCTGGGCGACAGCGCGCTGACGCTGTTCGGCACGCCGGAACTGGCCGAGCGCTTCGGGTCCGGCTTTCCGGCCAGCCTGGATGGCGCGCCGTTGCTGCTGCCGACGCGCAACAATGCGATGCGCAGCCGCATCGAACAATGGCTGGATGCGTCCGGCCTGCGGCCCGACGTGGTCGGCGAATTCGAGGACAACGCGCTGCTGAACACCTTCGGCCGCAGCGGCCTCGGCCTGTTTTTCGCGCCGGCAGCGATGGCGGCCGAAGTGGCCGACCAGTTCGGCGCAGTGCCGGTCGGCGCCGTGCCGCAGTTGCGCGAGCCGGTGTACGCGATTTCCAGCGAACGCAAGATCC
>JBATWJ010000025.1:0-7600 GCA_049672545.1 Burkholderiaceae bacterium | reverse complement strand
CGGCAGCATCATGCCGGCTTCGGGTGCGGCGGCCAGGCGGTCCAGCAGCACGTCGACCAGGCGGCCGTCCGGTCCGTGTTCGTCGTATTCGGCCGGCAACTGGCCAAAGGCGCGGATCAGTTCGCGCAGCAGCGGATCGACCGCCAGCACCCGGCATTCGGTCCAGCCGGCGGCGGCGGCGCCGGGGTCGATATACAGGCTGCGCATTTCGGTGTCCTTCGAGCAGCTGACGCCATGTGGCACGCCGGCCGGAATCCAGACCGCGTGGAGCGGCGGCACGATGAAGCGGCCGGCCGCGGTCGTCACCTGCAATACGCCCTGCGCGGCATGCGACAGCTGTATCCACGGATGGCTATGGCGCTGCCGGATCGCCCGGTTGGGCAGCGCCAGCCCGTGGCCGTATACGCGGCGCGGCAGGCTTTTCAGCGTCCGCAAATGGCGCGGCGCGGCGCCGGCTATGTCCGTCTGGCGATGTTTCATATCCTTTTATCGTCAAACCTGCGTTGCCGGATATGTTAACGTCTTGCCGACGCGGCGCCAGCGGGCGCCGCAATTTTTCAACCTACCGTTTTCACTGTTTCCTCCATGATGTCCCGCCTGCGCCTCGTATTCGACAACTTCACCCTGATCCTGATCGCGGTCCTGGTCGCCGCCACCGTCCTGCCGGCGCACGGCCAGGGGGCGCTGGTGTTCGAACGGATCACCGACCTGGCGATCGCGCTGCTGTTCTTCATGCACGGCGCCAAGCTGTCGCGCGAGGCCATCATCGCCGGCGCCATGCACTGGCGCCTGCACCTGCTGGTGTTCGCCTGCACCTTCGTCCTGTTCCCGCTGATAGGCTGGGCATTGAAGCCGGTGCTGGCGCCGCTGCTGGGCTTGCCGCTGTACATCGGCGTGTTCTACCTGTGCGCGCTGCCGGGCACGGTGCAGTCGGCGATCGCATTCACGTCGATGGCGCGCGGCAACGTGCCGGCGGCGGTCTGCAGCGCCTCCGCCATCAGCCTGGTCGGCATCGTGCTGACGCCGTTATTGCTGCAGCTGGAACTGGAGGCGGGCGGCGCCGCCGGCTCGACGCTGGATGCGATCGTCCACATCAGCGTGCAGCTGCTGCTGCCGTTCGTCGCCGGCCACCTGATGCGGCCGTGGATCGGCGCATGGATCGATCGCAACCGCAGCTGGCTGGTCAAGGTCGACCAGAGCTCGATCCTGCTGGTGGTCTACACCGCCTTCAGCGCCTCGGTGATCGGCGGCCTGTGGCAGACGGTGCCACCGGCCACGCTGGCGGCGCTGGCGGTGATCTGCTGCGCACTGCTGGCACTGGTGCTATGCGCCACTACCTGGCTGGCGCGCAGCCTCGGTTTCAGCAAGGAGGATGAAATCACGATCGTCTTCTGCGGTTCGAAGAAAAGCATGGCCACCGGCGTACCGATGGCGCAGGTGCTGTTCAGCGCGACGGCGATCGGCCCGGCGCTGCTGCCGCTGATCATCTTCCACCAGGTGCAGCTGATGGTGTGCGCGGTGATGGCGCAGCAGTATGGGCGGCGCGACGACAAGCTGGCGGCGCAGCAGGCGTGATGCGGGATGCCGGGCGGCGGCCGATGGCGCCTTGCCCTTGATTCATCTGCCGAGCCGGCGCGCGAAGAACGCCAGGATTTCGTCCCGCGCCGCCAGCGTCGGCTGACCCGCCTCGTCGATCAAATGGGCCGTCACCACGCTGTGGGGGCAGGCTACGACTTGCCGGAAGAACGGCGGCGTGTCCGGATTGGCCGCGCTGTCGGGCAGTATCCGCGCCACGAAGCGGTCGCCAAGCGCCTCGGCGTAGGCCGCAAACCGCTGCGCCCGGCAATGCTTGTCGCCCTCGAAACGATAGGCCATGACCGTCAGGTCGTCGCGCTCCAGCCGTTCGCGCACCGCGGCCAGTTCGTCGGCAGCTATCTCGATGCGGGCCGGGTCGTCCAGCGGCAGTGACGGCTGGCACACGACCGGCGCCAGCATCGACGGCTCCAGCATCATCGTCAGCGCAAAATTGCCGGTGAAGCACATGCCGATCGCGCCGACGCCCGGCCCGCCGCATTCTTGATGCGCAAGACGCGCGAGCGCGCGCAGCCATTGCGTGACCGGGCTGGACTGGTTGGCAGCGAAGGCGCGGAATTCGGCGCTGACGCAGGCGCGCTTGAGCACGGCTAGGCCTTCCTCGGCGTCGGGCACGGCACCGTCGCGGCCGAACAGCGACGGCATGTACACGCAAAAGCCGGCATCGCGCACCCAGCGGCTGAAACGGGCGACATGCGGGCTGATGCCCGGCATCTCGGTCAGCACGATCACCGCCGGCCCCTTGCCGGCGACGTGGACCAGCTTGGTGACTCCGTCCAGAGTGATCGGGCGGTGCTCGAAATCCGGGAGCGGATCGTCCTTGAGCATGTTCCGATGCGGCGTCGTGTCGTTCGGCATGTTGGCCTCCGTAATGAAGAGGTCCCAGTCTAGTGGCCGGAGATCAAATCAAGTATTGTCGAATATGACTTATTTCATGCCAAAATGGACAAATGCAAACGATCCTGATACTGGCGCTGGAAGGCGTCATGGACTCCAGCCTGGCCATCACGCTCGACACCTTGAAGGCCGGGGCCGCCTTCGTCGCCGGCAGCCGCGGCAAGGAGAAAATCCGGGTGGCGGTCGCCGCGCACAGGAAATATGTGCAAACGGGAGCCGGCCTGCGGCTGACCGCCGACATGACTTTTGCGGAAGTGGGCAGCACGCGCATGACGCCGAACTGGGTCATCGTTCCCGGCGCCGGGCTGGTATCCGACGACCAAATCACGGCGCGGTGTGCAAAAAACGACGCGCTCGAAGCGATGCGCCTGCTGCAGGCGCTCGGCGAGCGGAAGGTGAAAATTGCCGCATCCTGCTCTTCGGTGTTCTTTCTGGCGCAAGCCGGCCTGCTGTCGGGCCGCGCCGCAACGACGACCTGGTGGCTGGCCCGGATTTTCCGCGCCCGTTATCCGGATATCCGACTGGATGAAGCGAAGATGCTGGTGCGCGATGGCCAGTACCTGACGGCGGGTTCCGCCTTTTCACAGCTGGACCTGGCGCTGGCAATCGTCGCCGATACGATGGGCGCTGCCGTCGCGCATTTGTGTTCGCGCTATCTGCTGATCGACCAGCGCCCGTCGCAAGCGCGCTACATGCTGCAAACCCATGTGCAACATGTCGATGCGACCGTGGTGGCTGCTGAACGATGGATCGACGGCAACCTGTCGCAGCCGATCAGCGTGGCCGCGCTGTCGTCCGAACTGGCGATGTCGGCAAAGACCCTGGCGCGCAGAATCCACGCGGCGACCGGCGTCTCTCCCGTCAAGTTCATCCAGCGCCGCAAACTGACGCATGCCGTGCATCTGATTGAAACCACGTCGCTGTCGATCGATGCGATCGCCGAGCGGATCGGCTATCAGGACGGGACGGCGCTGCGCAAATTGGTGAAGCGCGAACTCGGCACCACCCCGGCGGGGCTGCGCTGAGAGCTGTTTCGCAATATCAGCCTGGGCGGGCGTTTGCCATGCAGGCAGGCATGTCAGGCCGCCACTCCAAAGATCGCGCCGACTCCGGCGGTGAGTGCCATCGCCAATGCTCCCCAAAAGGTCACGCGCGTGGCAGACACCAGCAAGGGCGCGCCCCCGGCGCGTCCGGCAATCAGACCCAAGAGCGCAAGAAAGAAGAGCGAACTGCCGGCGAGACCCCACATCAGCGCAGGCGCCGGGAGCACCAGGACCATCAGCAACGGCAGCAACGCGCCGGCGGCAAACGTGCCGGCGGAGGCGAACGCGGCCTGTACCGGTTTGGCCGCCAATGTGTCGGATATTCCCAGCTCGTCCCGCGCGTGCGCCGCCAGCGCGTCGTGCGCCATCAACTGGGTGACGACGCGCGATGCCAATGCCTGATCGAGGCCGCGCTTGACGTAGATGGCCGTCAGCTCTGCGTGTTCCTGCTTCGGGTTCTCGGCCAGTTCCGCTTTTTCGCGAGTCAGATCGGCATTTTCGGTATCGGCTTGCGAGCTGACCGAGACATACTCGCCGGCAGCCATCGACATGGCTCCGGCAACCAGGCTGGCAACGCCGGCAACAAGAATCGCCTTGGTGCCGGCACCGGTGGCGGCGACGCCCAGGATCAGGCTGGCAGTGGAAACGATGCCATCGTTGGCGCCAAGAACCGCGGCCCGTAGCCAGCCTGTCCGATGCGTCTTGTGTCGTTCGCTATGTCTCATGGGGCGTATCGAGGTTGGTTGCAACGCCTGGCTTCAAATGGGGTAAAAATTTCCGTCCGACATTTTGAATCATGCCACGGACATGGGTGCTGCCGAGATCGAGGCCGGCTGGCGGTTTCGTTGAAAAGTCTGCTTGACTTTCGGCGCCGTCGTCATAGCGTGTCAGGGTTGCATCGTTTTGTGAAGTGATCATGATGGGACGATGACTTGTTCCACGGGTACGCGCAGACCTGGGCATCGGGATGCCCGGGTCATCGAAGGGCTGTCACTGCGGAGGTTGCCATGTCGCTCGTTTTCCGAACAGCACGTGCTGGCGAACTGGCAAGCGCGGAGGAACTGGTTGCCCGCAGCATCAACGACCTGACCACCCGCCACGGTTTCGGCTCGATCGCCACGTCGCGGCCTCCCGGCTTCCAGACGTTCTGCCTTGGCGACGATCCACGCGGCGTGTGGCTGGCGGAGGAGGATGGCGAGATCGTCGGTTTCGCGCTGAGTTGGGTCTGCGGTCGGCTCTGGTTCCTGGCGGAGCTGTTCGTCGCGCCCGGCCGGCAGGGGCAGGGTATCGGCAACGAACTGTTGGCCCGCAGCCTGCAGCATGCGAGCCAGGCCGGTGCGACCGAGAAGAGCCTGATCACCTTCGCCTTCAATGTCGTGTCCCAGGGGCTGTACGTGCGGCACGGCCTGTTTCCGCGTGTGCCCATCCATTTGTGCCGTATCGAGCGTGAGTCATTGGCGCGCCATGCGCAGGGGCCGGCACTGCGTGCGACGCCGATCCGCACGGCTGCCGTCGATCTCGACACGCTGCGCCAGATCGACCTTGCAACCCTGGGCGTGTCGAGAGAGAAGCATCACCGCTATCTGCTGGGCGATCCCGGGGTGGAAGGCGTATTCCTCGAAGAGGGGGGCGAGCGCGTCGGCTATGCGTACGTTGCCGCAACCGGTCATATCGGTCCCATGGCGATCCTGTATCCCCATGCGATGCCCGGCGCCTTCGGGGCTGCGCTGGCGATGGCCATTGCGCGTGATGCGCCGCAGATCTCCGTGTTCGTTCCCGGGACCAGCGATGCACTGGCGATCGCGGCCAGCCTGGGCATGCGATTCGCGCTGCCGATGGTGCTGATGTCGACGCGCGACAGCGGCGACTGGACGCGCTATCTGCCGCGCAACCCGGGGTTCATGTGAGGCCGTTTCGGGCACCGGAGTTCCGGCGCCGGTTGCCGGCATTCAACGCCGTTGCCCTTCGAGGCTAGCACAGCGATTCATACTCGATCGTCAACGGCGCATGATCCGAAAACCGCGCCTCCTTGTAGATCGCCGCCCGACGCGCCTTGCCGGCGAATCCTGCGGTCGCAATCTGATAGTCGATGCGCCAGCCGACGTTGTTCGCCCATGCCTGCCCGCGATTGCTCCACCAGGTATAGCAGTCGCCGGTGGTATCCGGATGCAGGCAGCGATAGACGTCGACCAGGCCGATTTCCTCGAACACGCGCGACAGCCACGCGCGCTCTTCCGGCAGGAAGCCGGAATTTTTCTGGTTGCTCTTCCAGTTCTTCAGGTCGATTTCGCGGTGCGCGATGTTCCAGTCGCCGCAGATGACGATTTCGCGGCCACTGTTTTTCAGTGCCAGCAGGTGCGGCAGAAAGGCTTCCATGAAGCGGAATTTGGCCTCTTGCCGCTCCGGGCTGGACGAGCCGGACGGGCAGTACAGCGAGATCACCGTCAGCGCGCCGAAGTCGCATTCGACGTAGCGGCCTTCGGCGTCGAATTCCGGATTGCCGAAGCCGATGATCACGTCCTTCGCCGGCTGCCGGCTGTAGAGGCCGACGCCGGAATAGCCCTTTTTCTCTGCGTAGTGGAAGTGGCCGTGGTAGCCGGGCGGATTCAGGAATTCCGGCATCATGTCGGCTTCCTGCGCCTTTAGCTCCTGCACGCAGACAAAGTCGGCTTCCTGCGTCTGCAGCCATTCGAAAAAACCCTTGCGGGCGGCGGAGCGGATACCGTTCAGGTTGGCGGAAATGATCTTCATCGGGGTTCATTGGCAAAAAACATGGCTGGCTAGCATACCCGATCCGGCGCTGCGGGCCGGTTGCGGCGGTGGAACCCTTAAAATGGGCGGCTGCGGCGGCGAAGTGCCGGCGCATTTCGGACACATGCCAGCCACTTCTGATGCGGGATCGATCTTGAACAGCACGCTACGCCAACAATTCATCGCCTTTTCGGTCGCCGCCGGCGTCCTGCGCTTCGGCCAGTTCGTCACCAAGGCCGGGCGCACCACGCCCTACTTCTTCAATGCGGGGCTGTTCAACGACGGCGCCTCGCTCGGCCGGCTGGCCGATTTCTATGCGCGCACGCTGATCGAGTCCGGGCTCGAATTCGACATGCTGTTCGGTCCCGCCTACAAGGGCATCACGCTGGCATCGGCCACCGCCGTCGCGCTAGCGCAACAGGGGCGCAACACGCCATTTGCGTTCAACCGCAAGGAAGCCAAGGACCACGGCGAGGGCGGCAGCGTGGTCGGCGCGCCGCTGGCGGGACGGGTGGTGATCGTCGACGACGTGATTTCGGCCGGCACCTCGGTGCGCGAATCGGTCGAGATCATCCGCGCCGCCGGCGCTACGCCGTGCGCGGTGCTGATCGCGCTCGATCGCATGGAGCGCTCCGGGGCCGACGACGCGCTGTCGGCGGCGTCGGCGGTGCAGGAAGTGGCCGCCGCCTACGGCATGCCGGTGATCGCGATCGCCTGCCTGGACGACCTGCTGGAATACATCGCCGCTGCCGGCGCCGGGTCGCAACTGGCGCAGTACCGGGACGCGGTAGCCGCCTATCGCCGTCGCTACGGCGTCGCCGACGCATAGACCTTGCCGCCGGCGGCGCGGCTGGCGCGCCACGAATTCCGAGCATTGTGCATGGCCGCGGCGCTTGATAGTTGCTGCTGGGGAATTGTGCGGCTAGACTCGACGAGAGCGCGCCGACGGCGCGCGATTTCGGCCAACGCCGATGACCGCACCCCGGAAAAATATTGCATGGAAAGCACTGAACCGTCCAGAAACGATGCCGCCTGGAGCCATCTGGCGGCGATCTATGCCGTCCTGTCGGCCACCAACGAGGCGATCCTGCGGGCCACTGACGAGAAGGATCTGTTCCGGCGGGTATGCGACGCCGCCGTCGAGAGCGGCAAGTTCCGCGTGATGGCGATCGCGCTGCCGGAAGGCGACGGCAGCAACGTGCGCATCGTCGCCTCCGGCGGCAATGTGCGCATCGCCGACGCCAACGGCGTGCGGCCGGAGGAAATCAGCGCCGGCGCGCCGATCTCGGTGGCCGACGGGCCGCACGGGCAGGGAC
>JBATWJ010000024.1:0-2264 GCA_049672545.1 Burkholderiaceae bacterium | reverse complement strand
GAATTTAAATAGTACGTCCGTTCTATTTTATCGGTTAGAATCAATCCACTAACCGCCACACAAAAGGCTGCGCCGCGCAGCCGTCCGGGAGACACGATGCGGCTGGCTGGCGACGCTGACGCTGCCGCTGGCGGCCTACCAGGCGGCGCTGTATGGCGGGCTGCCGCAGCACAGCGCGATCTACCTCGGCCTGTTCGCGATGACGGCGCTGATGTGGCTGTTCGCGCTGGTCGACGAATACATCCCGCCGCTGATCGCGATCGTGGCGATGCTGTTCATCGAGCTGGTGCCGCCGAGGATCGCGCTGTCGGGCTTCTATTCGCGCGCCTTCCTGCTGCTGTTGGGCGTGTATGCGCTGTCGGCGGTGCTGGTCAGTTCCGGGCTGGCCTACCGGGCGATGCTGTGGACGCTGTTGAAGATGCCGGACCGGCCGTTCTGGCACCGCGCGGTGCTGACCGCGTTCGGCTTCGTGCTGTCGATCGTGATGCCGTCGTCGAACGCGCGGCTGGCGCTTCTGCTGCCGCTGTACCGCGAGATGGACGTCAGCCTCGGCGCCCGCTCGCACAGCCGCGAGGCGAGCGCGCTGATGATCGCCGCCTTCACCGGCGCGACCCTGTTTTCGCCGCTGCTGCTGACCGCCAAGTCGGCCAACCTGGCGGCGTTCACGATGCTGCCGGCGCAGGTGCGCACCGAATTCCAGGGCAGCTACTGGCTGGTGGCGGCGGCGGTGGCGGCGGCCGGGCTGATCGGCGCGCATCTGCTGGCGATGCGCCTGCTGTTCAAGCCGCAGTCCAGCCGGCCGCTGCCGCGCGAGCGGATCGCCGGCCAGCTGGCGATTCTCGGTCCGCTCGGCCGCGCCGAATGGGTCGCGGCCGCGGCCTTCCTGGTGTTCCTGGCCGGGGCCGCGCTGCCGCAATGGCATCAGTCGCAGACCGCATGGCTGGCGGCGCTGGTGCTGGTGGCGCTGCTGGCGCTGGGCGCACTCGACAAGAAGGGCTTCCAGGCGCTGGACTGGCCGATCATCTTTTTCCTGCTGTCGCTGGACGGCTTCACCGAGGCGCTGAACTACCTCGGCCTGCGCGAAGTGCTGGTCGGCGCGATCGGCAGCTCGCTCGACTGGATCGACGGCCAGCTCGGCTGGTTCGTGCTGCTGGCGCTGGTGGTGACGTTGCTGCTGCGGCTGGTGATGCCGATCACCGCCGGCATGGTGATGGCGGCGACGCTGCTGCTGCCGCTCGGCACCGCGCAGGGCATCCATCCGTGGATCGTGGTGTTCCTGACCTCGCTGTTTTCCGACATCTGGTTCCTGCCGCACCAGAATTCCGCCTACGGCCAGGCGCTGGCGGCCGGCCTGCGCCAGCGCTGCGACGAGGCGCTGTTCATGCAGTATTCCTGGGGGCTGAACGGCCTGCGGGTGTTGCTGGCCTATGCCTCGATCCCGTACTGGCAGTGGCTCGGCCTGTACTGAAAGCGCTCCGCCGATGAAATCGCGCCCAACCCTGCTGTTCGCCGCCGCCTTCATCGTGCTGCTGTCGGGGTTGCTGATCGCGTTCAACCACCAGAAGCCGCGCCTGCTGGTGCTGCAGAGCTATTCCGAGGAAGGCTCGTGGGAAACCGCGGTCGACGGCGGCATCCGCCGCGAACTGGCGCGCAACCTGCGGCCGGTCAGGACCCGCTGGCACTACATGAGTTTTTCCGACGAAACGGTACGCACCAACTGGGAAGCGGCCGCGCAGCACAGCCGCAGCGTGATCGACGCCTGGAACCCGGACGTGCTGATGGTAATTGGCGAGGAGGCGCAGCAATACGTCGGTCGCCACTACCGCGGCCGCAGCGACCTGCGCATCGTCTACGGCGTCGGCGAAGACCCGGCCAGCTTCGGCTACGTCGGTGCCGCCAACGTCACCGGCGTGCGTGAAACGCTGCCGTTGGCGCAGATCGTCGAGCTGCTGCGCTACTTCAAGCGGCCGGCGCTGCGCATCCGCGCGCTCGGCATCGACGATCCGACCGGCCAGGCGGAACGGCAGCAGGTGCAAGAGTTCGACTGGGGGCCGCACCGGCTGGCCGGCGTGCACCTGGTGTCCGACTACGCGGCATGGCAGAAAGCGGTGCGCGGCGCCGCCGCCGACGCCGACGTGTTGCTGGTGCTGAGCACCAAGGGCCTGGCGCGCGAGCAGGGCGGCCTGCAGGTGGTCGGCGACCGCGAACTGGCGCACTGGACCGAGCATGCGTCGGCACTGCCGGTGGTCGGCGTGCGCGATTCC
>JBATWJ010000023.1:0-4864 GCA_049672545.1 Burkholderiaceae bacterium | reverse complement strand
GCTTCGAGATGCTGGACGCGCCGGTGTCCGGCGGCACCGCCGGCGCCGCCGCCGGCACGCTGACCTTCATGGTCGGCGGCAGCGACGCCAGCTTCGCGCGCGCCAAGCCCTACCTGGAGAAGATGGGCAAGGCGATCTTCCATGCCGGCGGCTCCGGCTCCGGGCAGACCGTCAAGGTGTGCAACAACATGCTGCTCGGGATCCAGATGATCGGCACCTGCGAGGCGATCCGCCTCGGCATCGCCAACGGCATGGACCCGAAGGTGCTGTCGGAAGTGATGAGCAAGAGTTCCGGCCGCAACTGGACGCTGGAGGTCTACAACCCCTGCCCCGGCGTAATGGAAAACGCGCCGGCCAGCCGCGAGTATCAGGGCGGCTTCGGCGTCGACCTGATGCTGAAGGACCTCGGCCTCGCGGTCGAAAACGCGCACGCCACCGGCACCACGGTGGCGCTCGGCGAACTGGCACGCACGCTGTACCAGCAGCACAGCGAGTCGGGCGCCGGCGGGCTGGATTTCTCCAGCATCTTCCGCGCGCCGAAAGCCTAGTTCTTCTTCTGTCTCCTCCCCGACTGGCAGCCGGATCATCGGCTGGCCGACCCGCCGCCGACGCCGCCACAGAGCGGCGCGGCGGCAGGATTTTTTCCCTCCCATCCATCACCGCCCCGCAACGCCCTGATCTGCGGAGCGCTTTTGCAGGCAGCAGGCACGGCCACGCCAGTCTCCGCTGCGGATGACGCCGGCAGCAGTCATGCCCTCGACATGCGACCCGGTGTACGAGAAGGCCACGGTTGTGGACCTACACGGCGGTCCAGAACAGAGTGATAATTGTCTTGCGGACAGCAAGCCGGCGGCACGCCGGGAAACGCATCCAGCGCCATGCCCGCGAAAAGACGAGCGCTTCTATCAAATCCAGGACGCGGAGAACCAGCATGTATCTACCTGCCCATTTCGATGAATCGCGCACCGAGGTACTGCATGAACTGATCACGCGGCATCCGTTCGGCATGCTGGTCACGCACGGCGCCAGCGGACTGGATGCCAACCACATCCCGTTCGAACTCGATCCGCGGCGGGGCGAAATGGGCGTGTTGATCGCCCACGTGGCGCGCGCCAACCCGGTGTGGCAGGACGTCGCCGACGGCGACGAGGTGCTGGTGGTGTTCCGCGCCGCCGATGCGTATATTTCACCGAACTGGTATCCATCCAAGCACGAATTCCACCAGCAGGTGCCGACCTGGAACTACATGGTGGTGCACGCCCAAGGACGCATCGCCATCCGCGACGACGAGCGCTTCGTGCGCGGCGTGGTGGCGCGCCTGACCCGGACCCATGAAGCCGCCCAGCTGCAACCATGGAAGATGACCGACAGCCCAGCCGAATACATCGATGCGATGCTCAAGAAAATCGTCGGCCTGGAGATCGAGATCACGCGCCTGCTCGGCAAATCGAAGCTGAGCCAGAACAAGGAAGAACGCGACATCCGTGGCGCCGGCGAGGCGCTGAAGGAACAGGGGCAGCACGCGCTCGGCGACGCCATGCTGGCCTGCGCCGACGCCAAGCCGCGCTAGCGCCGACGCGCCGGCTCCGAAGAAAGAGGACGAGGATTTCTATGAGCGATACCGGCGTCGATTTGATTTTTACCTGTCACGCCGACCTGCCGTGGACGCCGTCCAAGTTCGCGCGCGGCGTCGAGGTGAAGAACCTCGGTAAGGCCAACGGACGCGCGATGCAGCTGGTCCGCTTCCAGCCCGGCGCCTCGTTCCCGGCGCACCTGCACACGGACGCCGAATTCCTGTTCGTGCTGGAAGGCGAAGTGATCCAGAACGGCCGCCGCCTGCATGTGGGCTGCTCCACGGTCGCGCCCGCCGGCAGCCGGGACACGGAATTCCTCAGCCCGTCGGGCGGCACCTTCCTGCTGGTCTATGCCTTGAGCACCAGCGAAGGGTTCGCCGCCCAGACAGACTAGCGTTGCGGAATTTTTGCCTGCTCGCCCAATCCTCACAGATCGGCCGACATCGGCCTGCGCCACTGAAAGCTGCGCCCATGTCCCGGTTTGCCTTCGCCATCGCCGCCGTCATCCTTGCGATTACTCCCGGTCCCGGCATCGCCTACGTCGTCGCCCGCACCGCCGCCGGCCGCGCGGAAGGGTTGGCGTCGTGCTTCGGCACCGGGATCGGCGGCGCTCGGCCTGTCGCTGATGGTTGCCCAGTCCGCCGTCGCCTTCAGCCTGGTCAAGTATCTCGGCGCCGCTTACCTGGCCTACCTCGGCATTCGTCTATTGCTGCACAAGGATCGCGCGCTGGCGGCGCCGGCAGTCGCGTCCCAGGGCGCCCGCCGCGCACTGTTCGAAGGCATCGTAGTCGAAGCGCTGAACGTCAAGACCGCGCTGTTCTTCCTCGCCTTCCTGCCCCAGTTCGTCGCGCCGGGCGCGCCGCTGGTGCCGCAACTGGCGCTGCTCGTAGGCATCTGCGTCGCGCTCAACACGCTGGTCGACGTGCTGGCGGTGTTCGCGGCGGATCGCCTGCTCAAGCCGAGTGCCGCCCGCGCAGCGCGTGCTGGACTGCTGACTAAGGCATCGGGTGTCGCCATGCTAGGACTGGGTGCCTACTTGGCGCTGGCACGGCGGCAGGTCTGAGCCGGCGTTGTGTCGGAATTATGGAAGCAAGAGTGAGAATTTGAACGTCGGTTGGCGTTCAGTCGGCGTACGATCAAAAAAATACAGACAAATCGTGGGACGCTAAAACGTTCATGTTTATAGTGCATCAAATATCCTGACTCACGTAGACGCGTGGCACAAACCATCCAATTGCTACCATTACGACAACAGTCGAGCAGCTTAGCCAATACCACACTCATAATAGGGGACAGTCAGAGCAATTGTTTTCTCCAGCGTTCTGAACTTCGATCTTTAGTAGATTAGGTGCCTCTTTCACGGATTTTTTGGTTCCTGTTGCATCGCATGGTGCGCTGTATTGTTAAATCACATTTATCTAACATACTAGCCGGTGAGGATTCATTTCATGATCGTCGTTCTAGATACAAACATTTGGTTGAAAGAGTTAGCTCTCAACACTGGCGCGGGGTCGGCCCTGCGCTTCTTCCTCAAGCACCGTCGTGCTCGATTAGCGGTTCCTGAAGTAATCCGGCTCGAAGTACAACGCAATCTTCAAACAACAGTTGAAGAAGCGATCGAAAGCGTTGCCAAAGGAAATCGGCAGCTACTCGCACTATTCGGATCTATGAAGGAAATCGTTCTACCAACGCAACCAGAAATCGACAGATTTGTTTCAAACGTATTTGACCGCTTGGGTGTCGAGATTCTAGATGTCCCGTTTTCTCTAGAGAGCGCTCGATCTTCTTTCCTAAAGACAGTTCAAAAGGTACCGCCCAGCGACAAGACGCAAGAATTCAAGGATGGCGTCCTTTGGGCAAATTGTCTTGAACTGCTCGATCAGGATGACGTCTTGCTTGCTAGTCAGGACAAGGCATTCTGTCTTAACCGAGAATGCGGCAAGGGCCTTGCCGAAAACCTTGTTAATGAGGCTTCGCAAAAACCCAATAAGCTTACTTTGGTACACTCAGTCACAGACGTTCTCAGTCACGTAGAGGTACCTATCAATCTCGATGAACGGTGGCTCACATCGGTTATCCAACAGCGAGCCCATACCACCGTCGGTGGACTAATTTCCAGAGCAGGTGTTGAAATATCTGGGGAGGGCAAAATTCAATACGACCTCTTTGTGACAGAGAATCCAGACATTCTTTACATGAAGTATGCTGTCGAGTTTCCTTGCACTGATGTCTCGGCCGAGGATCGTACAAATATTAGGCTCGTCCTAACAGGCACTGGAACTCTCCAACCCAGCGTCCCCGAAATTATTAGCGTGCACCCCGGTGAAGAGGTACTGAGCTTCACGAATGCGGACGGCACGCCTAGTCAACTTGGGAATACGTTTGCATCAGCTCATGCTGTGCTTGGTCACCGGACGATCAATTACGCAGTACGGCACCCACTCAAAGGCACTGGCTAAAGGCTTATCGCAGCCGTATCTGTCACATCCTAGTTAAACTCAAGCGTTGATTGACTGCTTCAGGCAAACACAAACTATGGTGGCTTTGGATCGATTTTTGACAGCAAATACTGGCTGAAATAACCACTCCTTTGGCAATCAATAGTTGGCCTTGATGGAGACGCACGTAGAACCGTGCCCGCACCTGAAACCAAGTCGTCAACCGCACTCCATGCAGCACAACCCATTCCAGGCCGCCTGCCGAAATACAACCGAAGCGCCACCTCGGCCGACCAAATTCAGAACTAGCCGAATTCCTGCCCTGATATCCGGCATTGCCGGCATCGTGCCCGGCTATGGTTGCGCAGCGGCCGCCGCTGACTTACGGCAGCCGCTGGAACGCGGAGGGCAAGCGGTTATTCGAACAAATAGGGAGTATATATATTTTTACAAGAATATACGCCCGACTTAGGATGGCTGCTTAGGGAGTATATAGCTATCATCCACTCACTCCGCATCCGGCTGCCGCGCCGGATGCGCAGCAACGAACGCCGGCAGCGTCGCGCAACGGGCGGCGATGCGGCGCACCGTCGGGTATGGCTCAAGGTCGATGCCGAAGCGCTCGGCGTTGAACACCTGCGGGATCAGGCAGCAGTCGGCGATGGTCGGCGTGTCGCCGTGGCAGAACAGGCCGGTGGCCGGCTCGGCCGCCAGATGCGCCTCGATCGCTGCCAACCCGTTTGCGGTCCAGTGGCGGTACCACTCCTGGCGCGCGTCGGCGCCGATGGCGAGCGTGTGGTCGAGATACCTGAGCACGCGCAGGTTGTTCAGCGGATGGATGTCGCAGGCGAC
>JBATWJ010000022.1:0-8560 GCA_049672545.1 Burkholderiaceae bacterium | reverse complement strand
GAGCATATGAGAACCATGAACCGAACCGAGCAGAAGCCCGCCAGCTTCGCAGTCAGCATCACTGGCCTGAACATGCTGACAGAAAATCTCCAGCGTGGACATCGAGAAATGCAGCAGAGTTCTTTTGTCGTTGGTCGCCCAGGAATTCAGGAATTGCATAGAGGACATTCCCAATCCGGGATCGGATCGCAATCGGGCGTAGCAAGCTGATGGGAACGGTCGATCAATTTGGTGCGCAACGCAGGGGAATAGACGCCATTGACCCAGTCAAGTGCCGTCTCCGCCCCCAAGCTGGCGGCATGCACCGACACCGAAGCAGGGAATGGCACGTACAAGCCCTCGCATCCATGCCCCGCCAAAATGACAGGAAGAGGATCAAGGGTGGAACGGAGTTCGCCTCTTCTGTTGCTATGCCAAAGGCATCGATAGCACGCGCCAGATGTATTCGCCCTCAGGAGTGCTCGGACAGCCGTTCCCGGCCCCTCAATCCAGACCGACAGCATGGGCATCGGAGACGGATAGTGGTCGCACAGCCAATGTCCTAGCGACTCTTCGCCCGTGGCATCGATGAGCAGGTCCAGTGGTCCCAATTGGGCCTGCCTGACATCCACGGGAAGTGCGCGAATCTCGACACCCGGCGCCAAGCGCTTAAGCTCCTTCGCCATAGCCTCGGCTTTGTTCGACAACAGGTCTGGGAATCCCAGGCGATGACGCCCGATGTTTTGCGGAAGAAGGCAATCGAAATCCACTAATGTGAGTCTTCCACCGCATGTTCCTGCTCCGGCCTTAACCAGCATATCTGACAGATATCCGCCGATCGTGCCGCATCCCACAACGGCCAGGTTCTTACCTGCAAGCGTCTTTGACTTAGGGATGTTCCGCTGGGCAAGGTAGCGATCGTCGATTCTGACCACCGAGATGGGTATCACCTTCAATCCATAGCTGGAATCCCTGCGGTCTGCGAGCTTGTTCTTTCGGACCTGACGCTGGCGGTCATAGAGAACCACAAAGCCATACGTCATCAACGGAGACTCAATGACGATCAGAACGCCGTTGGCCTTTTTCCTTTCCCCTTCCTGGATACGCTCGTGAATCTTCCGCCGGCATCGAGGGTCAAGAGTGCTTTGCCACGCCAAGATATCCCGCACCGTTTTAGGGGGCCAGTGGCTGGTCAGAGGACGGGGTTGAGCACCGGTCTTTACCCTGTAAGTCAGCACCGTTCTATCGGTGACTTGGTAGCCAAGCGACTTCAGTTTGTTTGTAGTTCGATCTTCGTTGTCAGTGATGAACCACAACGGATTTCCATTTATTTGCGCGACTATGCAATTCTGTCGCCCCAAATTCTCACCTTGCATATCCACGAAGCAAAGCAAGCCGTGCCAGTAAGCGAAGAACTCTTCCGCGAGATCCTCAATCATCTCCCCCTTTAGGATCTGCCCGAACACGGCGGCTGCGCGTTGCAGGCACGCCAGCGACTGTCCGACGGGATCGTAGATGTCTAGAACGACCGTACCCTTGGCGAGATAGCAAAGCCCGCCATCTGCACCAAGATGAGGAACCGCTGCGGGCAACTCGGGAGGGATTTCCAGCAGCCGGATGCGAGGCAAGTCAAAGAACGTGGGGTCAAGATGGACTTCGCACGGCCAGCCTTTGTCTGCGTGCGGCGGCACCAGCCGCCCATGCAGTCTGAACCAACCGTCATCCGTCTTACCAACGAAATCGAAGCCTCGCTGCTTGAAGGCTTCGATCACGTCTGCGGTCGCAGTGGCGCTGTTCATCCAGCCTTCGTTCGCCCGACAAGCTCACTCGGACCAGCCATGGCCGGGGCCGCGGCAATGGTGGCCGCGACGGATACCGTCTTAACCCGATCTGGGTCGTTCGGGAAGCGTGGGCCGAACTCGCCTCGCATCCAAATGCAAGCCTGTGAAGGGCTGCCAGCGTCGGTGGCTCCGCGAAGCACATTTTCGAACTCTTCAAACGCCTTCGCCGCTTCTTCGACTCCAGCCTTGCCGAGTCTTGCCGTGAGCGACTCGGACTCTTCCACAGGATTGTTCACTCCCGCACGCAGCCGGGCTGGCAGTGCTGCGACGACATCCAGCAAGGCGAGGTCGTCGCGCCGATCGCGCTTTTCGAAAAGCGGGGCTGCGGCGGCCATCAACAAGATCGAAGCAGGCCCGCCGCTGGACCACCTCCAATCACGGAACGCCTTCAAGTAGCGGACCACACGGCGGAACTGCTCCCCCTTGGCCTCCACTTCACCCAAAAACCACTCTTTTACGGGCCGAGGGTCGGACGGCATCCAGTTGCATTCACGATGGGCCAGGAGCACCTCGTCAGCGGGAAGCGCCGTCCAAGCATCGCGCTCCGCCATGTTCACCGCTTCTGTGAGCGAGTCGTAGCCATACCGCTCCATCGAAGCCTTTGCAAGCATGAGAAATTCCGCGTCGGGAATGGCGTACAAAGGAATATCAATGTGGGCATACGCGGCAATGATGATGCGGATGCACGTCGGCTTGTCAGTGACAAGCTTCCATCTCTTTTCCTCGACCAGCGGCTTCAAGGCTTCTTCCGCTGCAGCAAAGAACACGGTTGTTGCAGTGCTGGGGCGCTTCGTCTGCGAGACGAAACTCAATGGCAGATAGCAGCCATCATCGACGTCCGCCTGCTGCGGATGTTGTGCCGGCGAGTTCAGCGTCTTGTATGCCCACGAACCTTGCGTGAAGAAACGAGGCTGCGGCACGTCCTCGGTGTAGCCGTTCGCTTTCAGCACCCTGGGGATGCCTGTGCGCAGACAGTTCCTGACGTCAGTGCGTGCGCTGGCTATCCAAGAGCGTTGCTCAAGCGTCAGTTCCAACTCGTCATGCATGCACGATTCGTCGTCAACGGTGGTGAAGAAGAGTGGGCTCAGGTTCAGCACGCGGCCTCCGGAACATTTTTGTTGGGGCCGTGATAGAAGATGGGAGCGCCGGCCTGGTGCGCTCGAAACGGTTGGAAAAGAGGATCGCCGAGCGCACGCTGCGCCGCGTGGTTGCCGCGATCCTTGAGCGTATTCGTGGCGCCAACGGAAACCCTATCCAGCGCTTTCACGTCCTTGCTCTGATCAGGCGTTGCCTTGTCGTCGATTTGGAAATAGTTGCTCCCCAGCGTCTGCCGCAGCATGTAGTCCACGGACGACTCCTGTGCGGAGATCACGAGGTCGAAGAGCCCCCCGCGCCATTTTCCGAATCCGCGGTCAAGGCTGGCACCGCCGCGGACAGTTGCACCGATCGTCATCGTGCCAATGGAGAGGACTCGAACTAGCGCATCTTGTTTCGGCGCCAAGAATGTATTGACTTCGTGCAACCCGAACAGGCCAGGGGCGTTGCCCACCAGCCCACCATCCGCGAAAACACCACGGTCGTTGCGTGCCAAAGGAAAGTAGACGGGCGCGGCGGCGGTCGCCAACGCAACATCGACGATCTTCATGCGGTGATCCAACTCAAAGGAGGGATGGTGAGGCGTTTTGAAGAACTGCCCACGACCCGTCGAGTAGTTGACTGCCGGTACGAGAACACGATGCTTCAAATTGCCGATCGTGGCCTCTTGGAAGCGCTCGGTTAGCACTCCTCGCAGTCCCGCTGAGTCGTGCTTTGCGGTCAACCAGAATCCCAGAAGCCGCCTTGCAAGACTGCGGCAACCAAAGATGCGGCTGCCTTTGTCTTCAAACAGTGCCTTGAGCTCGTTGGCCGGAATTTCCGCAGCCAGCCCCAAGGCCAGCATCCCTCCTGCCGATGTGCCACAAATCAGATCAAAGTGCGAAGCGATAGGACGACCCAGCACGGTTTCGAGTTCGGCAAGAACCGTCGCCGTGTACAGGCCGCGATAACCGCCTCCTGACAGGGCGAGCACATGGTAGGTAGGGATGCCCGTCATGCCACTTCAGCCCTTCGGCGGGAAGGAGTCGTGGCCGTGGCTGTCCTTGTCACGGATACGGCCATCCGGGCGATGGATGACGAGTTCGGAGTGCTGGTTGCGTGCGATATCCCGTGCGGCGTCAATAGCCTGTTGCTGCGTGTCGTGCACGGAGGTTGCCCGCTGATTGCCGGCGCCCTTGACGGCCCAACCGTCCTGGTGAGGAACTACGTGCTGATTTTTGCCTGTCATGGCTAATTTCCTGAAGTTGAACTATCGAGAGCCCGGCCATCCGGCCAGGTTGCCAATGAGCACCCGCTGTAGCAAAATATGTTGTTCCTGCAGGCAACGGGCGCATCAAGCCAAATCAACTTGCTGGAGTCGTAGAACCCACATCTGTTGTCTGGCTGGACAACAATGTATCAGAGTTGGTGCCAAGCTGCAAATGGTGGGCTTGGTGCCTCAGAACACAACTGCTGCGAGGGCGGCCGCTTAGCAGCGGCCGCCCGTAGCGGCAAGGAACGGATCGGATGTCACAAACAGGCCTTGGCGTCGCCCTCAAGACGCTGCGCGAGCGCAGAACCCTCTCGTTACGTGAAATCGGTCAACTCTCTTCGGTGGACCATGCCTATGTCCACCGGCTGGAGTCTGGCGAGAAGACGAATCCGTCACCGGATTTGATCGAGAAACTACTGAGGGTTCTCAAACCGGGCGAAAGAGACGCTGAACTTGTAATGTGGCTTGTTGACCACGCGGAGGCCGATACCCGCCTTGTCGAATTCGTGCTAGACGATCCTTCCATCAGCATCGACATTTTTTCGGCGGCAGCGGGAGTGAGGCATCGTGGAAACGTCAGGCCAGATCCTGCGACTCTGATCGCTCGGATACAGAAGGCATTCGAGGACGAGGACGACTGAACATGGATGAAGCGGATGTCAGGCAGAAAGCGCGCGCCTTTGTGGCGAAGGTCGATGTGTCGGATATCCGAGCAGACCTGACGCCCTATGTGGTCGCAGTGAACGCCAAGGTCAGGAAGGATGAGCTTGGAGAGGGGGAGTCCGGCTACACGATCACCAAGCCGAACGGGAAGCACGTCATCACGGTGAACTCTCTGGAAACGGAAGAACGCCAGCGCTTCACCGTATGCCATGAGATAGCGCATATCGTGCTCGATTTGGAGTCGAGTCACGAAGAGGTGCCGTCCTGGTCTTATGCCAAGCGGCACCCGAACGAAATTGCCTGCGACACCTTCGCCGCTGAATTGCTGATGCCGTATCAGCAATGGCTATCGCTGGTGCCCAAGGAAGAGCCATCGCTGGAGCTTATCCAGCGCATGGCTGACTCGTTTGGCACATCTTTTCCTGCAGCGGCATCAAGGTTTGCCAGTCTCAGCGATATGCCGTGCGCATTCGTCACCATGGAGCGAGGTGCTGTGCGTTACGCAGCACGCTCCACCAGCTTGCGGCAGGCAGGAGCCTGGATATCTCCCAAATCCGTCATCCCGGTCGGCTCCGTGGCTCACCGACTACGTTCTTCGGGCATTAGTGCTGCCGAAACGGATGAGGTTTCACAAGACATCTGGTTCGACAACTGGGAAAAGGGGCTCGACCTCTGGGAGCTTTCCAGGCACTACGCACGCACCGACACCACGACCTCGCTGTTGTGGTTTGACAACGACGATTTACCTGAGATCGAAGTGAATCGCTTCGGTGCACGCGTCGAAGACGATGGCGGCTTGGCTGAACTTACGGGACAACTGCCGTGGCCAGGGCGAAGCAGGCGTCGTTAGCGAAACCTGGCAACCTCGTATCTGACACCCGCTATGGCTTGCGCTTCTTGGGGAGGATCGTCCCGCGAGATTCGAGCAGGCACCGCGTGTCCTCCAACTCCTTCTGCAACAGTTCGGCATCCGGCAGTACCGTGCGGTAGTTCGCCGCCATCACCTTCGTCGGCAAGCCTTCCAAGGCATATCGCGCCAGCGCGTGACCCTTATCCGCACACAGGATCAGACCCACGGGCGGGTTCTCATCAGGGTAGGCCCATTGCTCTTTGGCATAGTTGCAGTACATATGCATCTGGCCCACGTCCGCATGGGTCAAGCTGCCCAGCTTCAAGTCGATGATGACCAGGCACCGCAGCTTGCGGTGAAACAGCAGTAGATCCACCCGATACCACGTCTGGTCGATGCGCAAGCGTCGCTGCCGCCCGATGAAGGTGAATCCTTCGCCGAGTTCCAGCAAGAAATCTTCCAGCCGCCGAATCAAGGCGGCTTCAAGATCGGACTCCGAATACTCATCCTTGAGGTCGAGGAATTCCAGCACATACGGGTCTTTGATCGCATCGCCGGGCGTGACGGCATCCTCGGGCTTGGGCACTGCGCCCTTGACCAGCATCGCCGCCTTGTCCTTTGACAACGCGGTGCGCTCGTAGAACTGGCTACCGATCTGCCGATCGAGCTGGCGCACGCTCCAGCCGCCGCGTAGCGCTTCGGTCTCGTAGAACTGGCGCGCATGGGCGTCCTTAACCGATAGCAGTCGGACATAGGCCGACCACGGCAGCGGAAACGCCTGGGCCAGCACGGTCAGGCTCAAATTCCCAGACACCGTCTCGGATTTCTCCAGAGGCAGACGGCTACCCAATTTCCCAGACAGTGTCTGGGAAATCTCGGAACGGGGATGCGCGAGGAAGAACCGCCGCATGTTCTCCAAGTTGTTGACGCCAAATCCCCGCCCGAACTGCGCGGTCAGATCGGCGGACAGCCGAGCCATCAACTGTTCGCCATACCCCGCACGCCGCTTGCCCTGTTGCTCGGCTTCCACGATGCGGCGGCCGATTTCCCAATAGCTGGCCGTCATCAGCGCATTGACGCTGCGCGCCGCCGCTTGGCGTGCAGCGTCCAGCAGTTCCACGATGCCGCCGTGGATGCCGGCGTAGCCGGCAGGCAAGGCGGCACTTTTGGCCGGTGGGGCGGAAAGCGTCTTGTCTTTCATGCCACGGCCTCCTGCGGTTGGGCCTGCCGTGCGCCCGTGATGGCCTGGCGACGGCTTGCCACCAGTTCGGCCGCGTCGCGTACTGGCTGGTCCTCGGTGTGGACGTAGTGCATGAACATCGCCACGGTCTTGTGCCCGGTCAGCTTCATGCCCACCTTGGTCGGCACACCCGAATTGGCAATGTCGGTGGTCGAGCGGTGACGAATGCCGTGCGTGCCGACGTGCGGCACGCCGGCGGCCTTGAGCACCCGACACCAGCCGCCGTAGTGCTCGCCAAAGGTCAGGTGCTTGGCCGGATCGTTGGGTGACGGCAGGACATAGGGGCAGCCTTCCCGACGTGGGGCCGTCGAAAGCAGCCGATAGGCTTCCGCGCTCATGGGCTTGGACAGGCCGCCCGTCTTGCTGTCCGGCCACACGACACGTCGGTTTTCCAGGTCGATCCAGCTCCATTCGAGCGTGCAGATTTCGGAGCGACGGCCGGCAAACTCGAATTGCAAGCGGATCGCCAGCGGGATGACGTAGTTCTCTAGTCCTTCCGCCTCCAGCTTCTCCAATTGGCGGAAGATCAGTGCCATCTCGTCGTCCACGATGAGCCGGGTTTCCTCGCCGGGCGGGAACATCGGGACGTGACGGCACGGATTCGTGCCGTCCGGGCGATAGCCCCACACTTCGGCCAAGTTGAACATCTTGCGCAGCACGCCGAAGGCGTTGTTCGCCTCGGCCGGCTTGTAGGCAAACTTTTCCATGAACGCGGCAATGTCGGGCCGCTTCACGTCCTGCACCTTCTTGCGTCCCAGTACCGGGACGATGCAGCGGTCGATGACCGCCTGATAACCGCGCCGGGTGCTGGGCTTGTTGCGCTTCTTGGAGTAGTCCTCCATGAACTTCTTGCACAACTCGGCCATCGTGGGCGCCTTGCGCGCCTCGGCCTTGGCGCCGCCGGGATCGCCGCCCCGACGAACCTCGGCCAGCCAGTCCTGCGCCATGACGCGGGCCTGTTCGACGGTGAGTTCCCCGAACAGGCCCAGGGCGGGCTTGCGGCGCTCGCCCGCGTTCGTGCGGTACTGGAGCATGAACACGCGGCGGCCCGCTGGGGTAATCTTGCACAGGAAGCCAGGCACCACGGTATCACGCAGTTCGACGGCCTGCGCCTGGGGTTGCGCCGTTTCCACGGTGGTTTTGGTGAGCTTGATCTTGGCCATGATGACTCCTCGGAACGCCCGGTTTCCAAGAGCCACATGGGAGCCATGAGAGCGGAAGCCGGGTCAGGTTTCAGAAAGCACCGGCATATGTTGAACTCGCCTAAGTGATTGATAAACCTGCTGTATCTGGCTCTGGCGTAGTCCAGCGGAGTACCGGGCTGGAGTCATCGTGAAACAAAAAACCGCTACAGGCCGGCAGCACTGTAGCGGTTTACGCCGGTGCTGCGGGCGCAGCACGGACGGAATCAGCCTAGGGCGGTGTTGCCGACCTTCACGCGCGAAGGCAGCTTTTCCTTGATGCGGGCCTTCTTGCCGCTGAGCGCGCGCAGGTGGTAGAGCTTGGCGCGGCGCACGTCGCCGCGACGCTTGACCTCGATCTTGGCGATCAGGGGGCTGTAGGTCTGGAAAGTGCGCTCCACGCCTTCGCCGTTGGAGATCTTGCGCACCGTGAAGGCGCTGTTCAGGCCGCGATTGCGC
>JBATWJ010000021.1:0-3039 GCA_049672545.1 Burkholderiaceae bacterium | reverse complement strand
TCACAGATTCATCCATTTCTTGTCCAGACTGAGGGTAAACAAGGTCAATGTCAGGCGCGCCTGCGGCCACGATTCGACCCGCAGCTGCGCCTTGCCCCAATACAGCTGCCACGGCATCGCTTCCAGCTCGGCCATATAGCGCATCATGTCCGGGTAGCTGCCGGCTACCGTGATTTCGACGCCGTGACGGTAGACGGTGCCGATGCCGGCATCGGCGGCACTGGCGGCGGGCACCGCGCCGTCGGCCATAGGAGCAGTGGCGGCAGCCGGCGCGGCAGCGTCTTCCGCTTTCTTGTCGGCGGCCGGCGCCGGTGCCAGGTCGGACACCGGCAGCGTCTTCAGCGACACCAGTTGCAGGCGGCCGTCGCGCTTCAGGATCGCTTCCAGCAGGGCCGGCATCTTTTCCGGCGCCACCAGCGCTTCCTGCGTCTGCTGCAATGCGCCGCGCAGCTGGGCGGCGCGGCGCCGTGCCTGTTCCAGCTGCTGGCGCGGCACGGCGTCCGGATCGTCCGCCTGCGCCCTCACCTTTTGCTGGATTTCGGCCTGGATCGCGGCGATCTGCGCCTGCTCGCCGGTGATACGCTGCGACAGCTGTTTCTGGCGCGTGAACTGCGGATCGAGCAGCAGCAGGTTCAGCAGTACCAGCAGGATCACCGCCGCCATCAGGAAGATCAGCACCCGCTCACGCAGGCTCATGGCGTCGATCCGGGTCGACAGCTTTTGCCAGTATGGTTTCATTTTCCCTTGGCTCCCGCGGTATCGGCCGCGCTGCCGGCCAGGCCAGCCGATTGCAGCCGGAATTCGATGTGGCGCGGAGCGGGCGAAGCACCGTTCTCTCCTTCGGCCGGTTCCGCCGGCGGCTGCCGCATTTCCAGCGTCGCGAACGACTTGCCGCGCATGACCGGCTCGCGCGTCAGGCGTCCGATGTAGGCCGGCACCAGCTCCGGCCGCAGCGTGCCGCCCTGCAGCGCCATTTCATTGCCGGCGCCATGGATCGTGAGTCCGGTCAGCCACAGGCCGTCGGCGGCCTGGCGCGCGAACGCGCGCAGGTATTCCGAATAACCGGCGGTGTTGCCGATTTCTCCAGTCTGCAGGATGTCGAATACCTGCTGCAGCGCCTTGACGTCGGCGCCCGCCTTCTGCAGCTCCGCCGCCAGTTGCGGATCGGGCTGGCGCGCGCCGAATTCGGCGTTGATGCGCGTCTGCTGCGCCTGCGCCTGTATCAGCTGCGCGCTGGTCTTGTCGGCTTCGGCGCGCAGTCCGGTCGAGCGGTAGCCTACGTACAGCGCGACCAGCAACGCGCCGAGCACGATCAGTCCCAGCGCCTGCGCCATCGTGGCCGCCGAAAAATACTTCTTCTGCCGCAGCAGGATCGGATTGAAAAGATTGATCTGCTGACTCACAACGATTTCTCCTCATGCCGCAGCGCCGCGCCCAGCGTCAGGAAATAACGCTCCTGCTGCTCGGTGCGCCGCAGTTCTTCCAGCGCCGACAGATCGAACAGGCCGGACAGGTCGAGTGCCTCTACCGGCAGGTACAGGTTGGCCGACAGGTAGTCGAGCAGCTGGGGTCCGACCTCGGCCAGCGGCGCCAGCACCAGCTTGGCCAGCGTGATGAAGTGGTACTGGCGGTCGCAGTGGTCGAGCGAGCGCTGCAATTCCAGCGTGATCCGTTCCAGGCAGGCTTCGCGCTGCTGCGCATCGGCCAGCTGCTCGCGGCGCACATCGATACGGCGCGACAGATAGAGTTCGCCGCCATAGGTGACGGTCAACAGGCCGCCGTCTATACCGAACGACAGCAGCGCCAGCCCGCGCCCGGGCGGCTCCAGCAGCGCCGCGACGTTGCGCTGCGCCATCTCCGGCACGTCGATGACCGACAGCGGAATCTTCGCCGCGCCGAATAGTTCCTGGCGCTGGGCCAGCAACTGGTTGCGCGCGGCCACCACGTACATCGAGTGATTGCGCGCCGGCGCGTCCTTTTCAGGCGGCACATCCAGCACGTCGATGGTGGCATCGCCGATGTGGAAATCGAGCATGTCCTTGACGCGCCAGCGGATCGCCGCCTTCAGCTCATCCGGCGGCACGGTCGGTGCGTCCACCAGCAGCAGTTGATACTCGTCCGCCGCCAGCAGCGTGGTGCAATCATGGCGGGCGGCGTCCAGATCCTTCGCCAGCCGCTCCAGCACGGAAGCAGCCGACGCCTTTGCCAACGGATAGAAGGCCGCCCGCTCCACCTTCGGCGGCGCACCCTCGATGCGTCGCACGCGCGCCGCGCGCACGCCGTCTGGCTGCTGGCTGATCGCCAGCCAGCCGTCCAGTTTCCTGTTTTTCCCGAATAAGGCCATGCCGTTCGCTACCTCAAAATGTCGCCCGAAGTTAGGGGATTCCCCCATCGCTGTCAATTCGTTCCGGTGGTGTCGTTCAGGGCACTGCGCAGTGCCGCCACCGGCTCAATACATCTCGCGCATGTAAATCGTTTCTCCCGGACTCTTGTAAATCCCGAAACCCACGCGCGCGCGCGGATCGCGGTCATGGTCGGCGCCGCACCAGCGGCCGCGCAGGTATTCCAGCGCAGCGCCATCTCCGGCGCTGCCAAGCGAAGATGGACAGGAGCGGTCGGCCGCCGCGCCGCCGGCCAGCCGGATCGCAAGATCAGCGCTACCGCCGGCGGTCAACGGCTGCTGCAGGAGCAGGCTGGTTTTCCCTTGGTGCAGCGTGCCCAGCCCGGCCAGCTGGCCCGGCAGCACGGCGCCCGCCACCGCCACATGGTCGGTACTGAGGGGCGTGCAATCGTCGGCGGTGTTGGTGATGAACGCGAGGCCGTTCCAGTACTGCGCCTCGACCGGAACCGGCAAATCCAGCCGTTCGCTGCCGAAGGCATTCGACAGCTTCAGGCGGCCGAAGCGGATCGAGGTTTCGCCGATCCGGGCATGGTCCGGCGCCGGCGACGGCGGATCGCTATCCATGTCGTACGCGGACAGGATCACGCCATCCTCGTCCTGCGGCGCGATGCCGAAGCGGATCGTGAACGGGCCATCCG
>JBATWJ010000020.1:0-2522 GCA_049672545.1 Burkholderiaceae bacterium | reverse complement strand
GGTTCGGCCGGTGCGCGGTCGCCGCCGCCGCAGGCCGCCAGCAGCGACAGCAGCGCAATCATCGGGACGGTCGACAGAAAGGAATGCGGCGACTGCGACATGGCGGCTCCAGACAGGGAAAGCCGGTTAGACGGTGCGCGCCGCCGCTGGTTGCGGCATGGACAACGCCGCTTGCGCCGGATCAGCGGCCAGCGCGCTGGACAAACCCGCGCAACTGCCGATGCCTTACGCAGACATGAGGGAGTATGAGGACGAAATGACGAGCCAGAGCCCGGCTCAGGGCGGCATCATACGGGGTATATGCAAACAGCGGCGTCCGGCGCCGCTGTTTGCAGAACGAAGGAAGGCGGTCGTCCGGCTCAGGCGAACTTGGCCAGCATGTCGGCCAGATGGCGCGCGCGGTTGGCGGCATCTTCCGGACTGGCGGCCCCACCGGTCTGGGTGACGATGGCGCCGGTCAATAGCGTCACGAAGGCGCGGTCGAGCGCCTTGCGCGCCGCCGCCAGCTGTTGCGCGACACCGTCGCAATCGGCCGGCGCGGCCGCCTGCGCCACCAGTTTCTGGACGCCGCGCAACTGGCCTTCGACGCGCGCCAGACGGTTCAGCAAATCCTTTTTCTGATCGCCGGAAAGGGCCGTGCCTTCGACGACTTTGAGGGGAGCATCGTACAAAATAACCTCCTTCGCATGGTGAACACTGGGGATCGAAATAATACTATACAGGGTATATTATCATCAGCAAGCCCGGATGCAAGGTGAAAAGGGATTTTGCATGCAATCCGGCGACGCTCGGCTGGTTTCTCAATTGTTAAAAAAATTTTTCCTGAGCAACTTTCGCGGATTTATGTATATCCTATGTACCGCGCCCGCACCGGCCACAAGCCGGACGACCGATCCGGCCGCGGCGGCTTCCAGGGAAAGGAGCGCATGCATCGTTACTTCCGCTTGCTGCAGGTCCTCACGCTCGCCGTCGCCGGCTTCGCCCACGCCGCCGCTACTCCCGACTGTTCACGCCGCCTGACGCTGGCGCTGCACGACCATGGTCTTCTGTATTCGTCCGAAACCGACAGCGGCATCGACCGCGATTTCGCCGATGAGCTGATCCGCCGCAGCGGCTGCCAGGTGGCGGTCAGCGTGATGCCGCGCGCGCGCATCTGGCAATTGCTGGAAACCGGCGCGCTGGACTTCAGCCTGTCCGGCATCGCCAGCGACGAACGCAACGCCTTCGCCGGCTTCGCCTGGTATTTTTCCAACAAATATTATTTGCTGGTACGGCGCGACGCCGGCGTCGGCAGCCTGGCCGATTTCGCCCGCAAGCCGGCGCTGCGGCTGGGCGCGATCCGCGGCTTCCGCTACGGCGAGCGCGCCAACCGGCTGCTGGAGCAGTTGCAGACCGAGCAGCGGGTCGAG
This sequence comes from Burkholderiaceae bacterium, assembly GCA_049672545.1. GTDB lineage: Bacteria > Pseudomonadota > Gammaproteobacteria > Burkholderiales > Burkholderiaceae_D > DATJCV01. The sequence goes on along the minus strand of JBATWJ010000020.1, from coordinate 1,113 downwards.
TACGCGACCCGGCTGGAGCCGCTGTACCAGCTGCTGCGGCGCCGCCGCATTCACGCGATGATCGTCGAGCCGTTCGACTATCCGGAGATCGAGGCGGCGCCACTGCGGCTGCTGACCACGCTGGTCGACACCGGCGATCCGGCGATCCGGCACGGCCTGATCATGTCGAAGAAGTCGGTACCGGCGGCGGACCAGGAGAAATGGCGCGCGCTGGTGGACGGGATGCGCGCGGACGGTACCGTGCGGCGCATTTTCGACAAGTACTTCTCGCCGGAACTGGCGCGTTCCATGACGGAATTCTGAAGCGATGCACCGCCTTCCGCGCCGCCTGCTGACACCGCTGGTGCTGGCGATCTCGCTCGGCGTCAGCTGGCTGGCGTGGCAGCACGAGGAGCGCAACGCCATGCAGGAACGGCGCGCCGCCGCCGATTTCGCGCTGCGCGCCAACACCAGCCGCATCGCCCAGGGGATGGCGGTCTACGAGCAGATCCTGCGCGGCGTCCAGGGGCTGTTCGCGGCTTCGGCCGACGTCGAGCCGCACGCGTTCCGCGCCTATGTCGAGGCACTGCAGCTGGACGCCAATTTTTCCGCCATCGACGGCATTGCCGTGCTGCCGCTGGTGCCGCATGCCGAGCGCGGCGCACACCTGGCGCGCATGCGCGCGCTCGGCTTCGCCGACTACACGATCCGGCCGGCCGGCGAGCGCGACTTCTACGCGCCACTGATCCAGATCGAGCCGTTCTCGGCCGCCCAGCGCGCGCAGTATGGAATCGACCCGTACGCCAACGAGCGCTGCCGGCATGCGATGGAACTGGCGCGCGACACCGACACGCCGTTCATCACTTCCAAGATCGACTGGCTGCCGGCGCACCGCGGTGCCGGCACCAATGCCGCGCCATCGCAGCCCGGTTTCATGATGTACCTGCCGCTGTACCGAAAAGGGACACCGCACGACACGCTGCAGGCGCGTCGTGCCGGCATCATCGGCTGGGTGGCGGCGTCGTTCCGGATGGAGCGGCTGATGGCCGGGCTGTACGGCGAACGCGGGCGCGGCGTCGACATCCGCATCTACGACGGCGTCGAGCAGGCGCCGGCGGCGCTGCTGTACGACTC
>JBATWJ010000019.1:0-2231 GCA_049672545.1 Burkholderiaceae bacterium | reverse complement strand
GCCATCGGCAGCGCCCGGGCAAAACGGCGCGCCGCTGCCGGCTGCGCCGCCCTGCCGGTCAGGGCTGCGGATAGTCGTAAGGCGTGGAAAAGGCGTTCCTTTCCCGGTAGTCGGTCACCGCGAAGCGCAGCCGGTAATTGCCGGTGGGTAGCGGCGAACGGCTGAACTCCATGTCCCCGGCCTCGAATTCCGGCGCCATCGGGCTCGCCACCACCTCGAAGGTGTTGGCGTTCAGGTCGGCGATCACACGCAGCAGCGTGATCTTGTCGTCCTTCTGCACCGGCTCGCCGTTGCGCGACGCCAGGTTGCCGTTTTCGAGGCCGGCCCAGACACCGATCACCTCGAATTCCGGCTGGCCGGGGCCGCTGTCCTCCTGCTGGCGCACCAGCAGCGTCGAGCGCTCGCCGTTGTGCAGCACCGGGATCGAATACTGGTGGGCGACGATGCTGCCTTCCTCGTCCCGTTCCTGTTCGATCTCGGTCACCGCGAACGGATGGCCGTTGAGCATCAGCCACTGGCGGTCGAGCGGCACGCCGATGCCGCCATAATCGTTCGGATTGGCCAGCATGATGCCGTCGATCACGATCCGGTCCGGCTGTCCGCCATCGTCGCCGGCGGACAGGATCGCATACGCTTCGCGCATGCCGGCACTGCTGAAGACGTTGGCGCTGAGCGCGGCGCCGGCCACCTGCGGGGCGTCGATGGTCAGCACGTGGGCGCTGTCGCTGGCGGCCGCAACAAAATTCTTCAGCATCGCCTTGAACGACGCCGGCATGTCGAGCGGCGCATAGGTGTCGGCCAGCATGGCGTCGGCGCCGCTGCTGACCGAGCGCGACGGGAAATAGACCGACAGGCCGTTGGCGGTGTCCTTCACCCGGTCGCCGTTCTTGCGGTAGACGACCGCGCCGCGCACCGCCTGCTGCAGCGCCTGGCTCTCGGCGACCAGCAGATCGGCGGCGGCCAGCCGGCCGGCGAACATGTACAGGTCGACCAGATCGTAGTTGTCGCTGTCCTTGGTCACGCCGCCGCCGAACGAGATCGATGCGGCACGGGCGATCGCCACCTTCTTCCAGCTCTCCTGGCTGTCCAGGAAGCGCGCCGCCAGCATCGCGTCGGCAAAGCGCGCCAGCGCCGTATTCACCTGCGCCAGTGCGCGCAGGTCGGTCACGGCATAGGTGTTGTACTTGTCTTCCAGATAGGCGGCGCCGCTCTGTTGGCGCACGGCGTCGGCCTCGCGATTCTGCTTGGCGATGAAGCTGTCGGCCACCGCCTTGCCGAATGCTGCGGCGTCGATATCCGGGTCGGCGGCCAGCGTATCGAGCATCGCCTTCCAGTCGGCGCCGGTACCGGGTTCCAGTTCCTGCGAAGCGCCCAGGTAGCGCGCATACGGCGCCATTGCGTTGCCGACTTCGACGGTCGACATCAGGCAGGCGTCGAAGCCGATGTAATCGAACGTGATGCCGGTCGCCTGCTGCGCCGCCTTCAGGCCCTGGACCATCGCCGGCAGCTTCATGAAGCCCTCGGCGCCGAAGTTTTCATCGCCGCCGAAGCCCTGGTAGCCGGCGCCGTGGTCCCAGAACACCAGCATGGTGCGGTCGGCCGGATAGGCGTTCCTGGCCCACTGGATGAAGTCCGACAGGGTAGCGGGATCGGCCATGTTGCGCTTGCCGAGATCCTGCAGTTCCCGGATCTTGCCGTCCTTGACCACGTGGCGCTTGACGGTTTTCCAGCTGCTGACCAGGCCCAGGTTGGCCGGATCGTCCTTCAGCGCGCCGCCGGTGGTCAGCACCACGTTGACGCGCTCGGAACTGGCCGCACGCAGCATTTCCTGGATGTTGGTGGTGCCGTTGCCGACCTCTTTCGCGGTCCCCTTGTCTTCGCCGTTGCCGCTTTCCAGGTCGGAACCGACCATGTAAACCAGCAGCGTGGTGGTCTGCGCCTTGGGCGGCGGTGGGCTGTCGCCGCCACCGCCGCAGGCACCCAGGCCGGTCAGCAGCAACAGGCAAACCAGCCAGCGTTGGACTTTGCAAAACATCGCTCCTCCATTGAACTTGCTGAAAAGAAAGCAAGCTTAGCAGAGGAATCGCTGGTGAAAATCGCCCGGTTACAGACGTAACAGAAGCGCGCGCCGTCAATCCTGGCCGGCGGCGGGATGTGCGCGGGCGCCGTCGCCGGCGCGTGCCGCGGCGATGAAGTCGCGGATTCGCGCCGCATCCTTGATACCCTTGGCC
>JBATWJ010000018.1:0-3015 GCA_049672545.1 Burkholderiaceae bacterium | reverse complement strand
GGCCGGGCCGCCGCCGACGATCAGCACGTCGTACGGTTCGCGCGCATTCAGTTCGGCGGCGGTGCGGCTGCCGGCGTTGGTGTCCAGCTTGGCGAGGATTTCCTCGACGCCGGAGCGGCCCTGGCCGAACAGTTCGCCGTTCAGGAACACGGTCGGCACCGACAGGATTTCGCGTGCCTCGACTTCCTGCTGGTACAGCGCGCCGTCGATCGCGATGTGGCGGATGCGCGGGTTGATGATCGCCATCGTGTTCAGCGCCTGCACCACGTCCGGGCAGTTCTGGCACGACAGCGAGAAATAGGTTTCGAACTGGTAGTCGCCGTCCAGGTTGCGGATCTGCTCGATCACCGCTTCGTCCAGCTTGATCGGGTGGCCGCCGACCTGCAGCAGCGCCAGCACCAGCGACGTGAATTCATGGCCGAGCGGGATGCCGGCGAAGCGCACGCTGACGTCGGTACCCGGGCGGGTGATCGCGAACGACGGTTTGCGCTCGTCGTCTTCCGGGCTTTCGATCACGGTGATGCGGTCCGACAACTGGGCGATTTCCCGCAGCAGTTGGTGCAGTTCGCGCGACTTGGCGCTGCCGTCCAGCGATGCCACGAGCTCGATCGGTTGCGTGACTTTCGCCAGGTAGGCTTGCAATTGAGTTTTGAGGTTGGCATCCAGCATGACGTACCGCCTTTCTTGAATAGTGTTTCAGAAACAGGGCAGCGCTTGTGGCGCCGCCTTGTCCGGCATTCGCGGGATCGCGTGCTGCCGCTTCAGCTTCCCGCTGTGTCGGGAAGTGAGGGCGAGGGCGGGCCATATTGCCCGGCCCTGCCGCTGCCGCCGCCCAAAGGGCCGGCGGCGTTTGGCGTTGCGGTTTAGATCTTGCCGACCAGATCCAGCGACGGCTTCAGCGTGGCGGCGCCTTCTTCCCACTTGGCCGGGCACACTTCGCCCGGATGGGCGGCGACGTACTGGGCGGCCTTGACCTTGCGCAGCAGTTCCTTGGCGTCGCGGCCGATACCCTCAGCGGTGATTTCGACCGCCTGGATCACGCCCTGCGGGTCGATGATGAAAGTGCCGCGGTCGGCCAGCCCCTGGTCTTCGCGCATGTTTTCGAAGTTGCGGGTGATGGTGCCGGTCGGGTCGCCGATCATCGCGTACTGGATCTTGCGGATCGCGTCCGAGGTGTCGTGCCAGGCCTTGTGCGAGAAATGGGTGTCGGTCGACACGCTGTAGATGTCGACGCCCAGCTTCTGGAATTCGGCGTAGTGCTCGGCCAGGTCTTCCAGTTCGGTCGGGCAGACGAAGGTGAAATCGGCCGGGTAGAACACGAATACCGACCACTTGCCCTGGATCGTTTCTTCGCTGACTTCGATGAACTTGCCATTCTGGAAAGCGGTGGCCTTGAAGGGTTTGACTTGGGTATTGATCACGGACATGGTTTTTCCTCCGGGTTAAAAAAGTGAAGACAGCCCTATTATGGGCGCGGGAAGGTAATTTGTATAATTGATTAAAATCATTCAATCAATTTGCTTTGGCTATCGCCATGGCGTGGCAGCAGCGCAAACATCTATATGGAGACGTTGTCGGAAAAATAAAGAGGGATGAAGTACCGATCCGCCGCCTGTGAATGGCGGCGGATCCACAAGCGCGGCGCGGCTGCCGTCAGACCGCCATCGGCGCCGTCAGCGCCGGGTGATGCCGGTAGTCCTGCAGCGCGAAATCGTCCGGTTCGACCCGTTCCAGCCATTCCGGCTCGTAGCGGCCGGTCGCCGCATAGTCGGGAATCCGCTCCGACAGCAGCAGCCGCGGTGCCGGGTAGGGTGTGCGCGTCAATTGCTCGCGCAGCATGTCGAGATGGTTTTCGTAGATGTGGGCGTCGCCGATGAAATAGCTGAACCAGCGCGGCGTATAGCCGGTCAGGCGCCCGACCAGGTGCAAGAGCGCCGCGCCTTCGGCCAGGTTGAACGGCGTGCCGAGGCCCAGGTCGTTGCTGCGGATGTACAGGCACAGCGAGATTTCGCGCGTCGCCGCGTTCGGCAGGAACTGGTACAGCAGATGGCAGGCCGGCAGCGCGATCGCGTCCAGCTCGGCGCAGTTCCAGCCATGGAACAGGATGCGGCGGCTAGCGGGATTGGCGATGATGGTGTCCAGGCAATCGCGCAACTGGTCGATCGCCTTGTACAGCAGTACCTTGTCGCGGCCTTCGTCCTGCAGCGCCGCCACCCGGCGATAGCCGCGCCGCTCGGCGTCGGCGATCTGCGCGGCGTGCGCCGCATCGAGCAGCTTGTAGGCCGGCCATGCGCGCCACTGGGCGCCGTACACCGGGCCGAGGTCGTCCGGCCCCTGGCGATACGGATTGGCCAGCCAGTCGGCGTTCTCGTTGGCGTTCTGATCCCATACCTTGCAGCCGAGCGCGCGGAAATCGGCGGCGCTGGTGGCGCCGCGCAAGAAGCCGCACAGCTCGCCGACCACCGACTTGAATGCCAGCTTCTTGGTGGTCACCGCCGGAAAGCCGTCCCGTTGCAGGTCGAAGCGCATCATCGCGCCGGGAATGCTGATGGTGCGGATGCCGGTGCGGTTTTCCTGCCAGCTGCCGCTGTCCAGTACCTGTCGCACCAGCTCGAGGTATTGCTTCATGTGTTCTCCATAAAGGGGAGTATGCCTGAAAATCGGCCGATGCCGGAAGTGTGGCGTGCGGTTTTAAAAATACTATGCATAGTATTTATTTCTGCTGCAATCCGAACTGCAGCGCCGCCAGGCCCGCGTACAGTCCGCCACGCGCTACCAGCTCGGCGTGCGTGCCGGACTCTACCAGCCGGCCGTGCTCCAGCACCAGGATGCGGTCGGCGCGTTGCACGGTCGCCAGCCGGTGCGCGATCACCAGCGTGGTGCGGCCGGCGATCGCGGTTTCCAGCGCCTGCTGCACCAGCCGTTCCGATTCGGCGTCGAGCGCGCTGGTGGCTTCGTCCAGCAACAGCAGCGGCGGATTCTTCAACAGCGCGCGGGCGATCGCGATGCGCTGGC
>JBATWJ010000017.1:0-2339 GCA_049672545.1 Burkholderiaceae bacterium | reverse complement strand
ATGGACGACGACGCGCTGCGCCGCGGTCGTGCCTTCATAGATTGTCAGGATGCGGGCGTCGCGATAGTACTGAGCGGCGCCGGTTTCTTCGATGAAGCCCATGCCGCCATGCACCTGCACACCAGTCGAGGTGACCTCGATCGACATTTCGGTCGACCAGCCCTTGACCACCGGCACCATGTATTCGTAGAACGCCTGGTTCTCCTTGCGCACAGCCGCATCCGGATGGTGATGCGCGGCATCCAGCGCTGCCGCCGTGACGTAGGCCAGCGCGCGCGCCGCCTCGGTTTGCGCCCGCATCGACAGCAGCATGCGCCGCACGTCGGGCTGGCGAATGATCGCCACCGGGCCGGCGGAGCCGGCCAGGTCGCGCGACTGCAGTCGTTCCTTCGCGTACGCGACCGCCTTCTGATAGGCGCGCTCGGCAATGCCGACGCCCTGCATGCCGACCGCAAAGCGGGCCGCGTTCATCATGATGAACATGTATTCGAGGCCGCGATTCTCTTCGCCGACCAGGGTGCCGATCGCGCCGCCGTGGTCGCCGAACTGCAGCACCGCGGTCGGGCTGGCCTTGATGCCGAGCTTGTGCTCGATCGACACGCAATGCACGTCGTTGCGCTTACCTAGGCTGCCGTCGGCATTGACCAGGAATTTCGGCACGATGAACAGCGAAATCCCCTTCACGCCTTCCGGCGCGTCGGGTGTGCGCGCCAGCACCAGATGGGCGATGTTCTCGGCCATGTCGTGCTCGCCGTAGGTGATGAAGATCTTGGTGCCGAACAGCTTGTAGCTGCCGTCACCCTGCGGCAGCGCGCGCGTGCGCACCAGCGCCAAGTCGGAGCCGGCCTGCGGCTCGGTCAGGTTCATGGTGCCTGTCCATTTGCCGGAAATCAGGTTTTCCAGGTAGATGCGCTTCTGCTCGTCGCTGCCGGCGGTCAACAGCGCCTCGATCGCGCCGTCGGTCAACAGCGGGCACAGCGCGAACGACAGATTGGCCGCATTCAGCATTTCCATGCACGGCGTCGCCACCAGCTTCGGCAAGCCCTGGCCGCCGAATTCGGCCGGATGCTGCACGCCCTGCCAGCCGGCTTCGCCGAAGGTCTTGAACGCCTCCTTGAAGCCCTTGGTGGTGGCAACAACGCCGTCACGCCAGCTGCTCGGCTCGCGATCGCCGGCGACGTTCAGCGGCGCCACCACTTCGCTGCAGAAGCGGGCGTTTTCCTCCAGCACCGCCTGCACCGTTTCCGGCGTCGCATCCTCGCAACCGGGCAAGCGATTCACTTCCTGCAAACCAGCCAGTTCGTTCATCACGAACAGCATGTCCTTCAATGGCGCGGCGTAGGGCATTCGAAACTCCATAAAAAAAGCAGGCCTGCAGGAAGGCGCCGATGCGGTGTTTTCCGCGCTACGCGCCAGCTGCAAGCCTGCCTGATATTTTTACTGCAAACGGATGAGGCGCGATTTAACCGAGTTCCGCCGTCAGCTGCGGCACGATCTCGAACAGGTCGCCGACGATGCCGTAGTCGGCTACCGAAAAGATCGGCGCTTCCGGATCCTTGTTGATGGCGACGATGGTCTTCGAATCCTTCATGCCGGCCAGATGCTGGATGGCGCCGGAAATACCGACCGCGATGTACAGCTGCGGCGCCACGATCTTGCCGGTCTGGCCGACCTGCCAGTCGTTCGGCACGAAGCCGGCATCGACCGCCGCGCGCGACGCGCCCATGGCGGCGCCGAGCTTGTCGGCCAGCGGCTCCAGGAGCTTGAAGTTGTCGCCGGAACCCATGCCGCGGCCGCCGGAGACGATGACCTTGGCGGCGGTCAGCTCGGGCCGGTCGGACTTGGCCAGTTCGCGCGACACGAACGACGACTTGCCGGAATCGGCGACTGCCGTCACGTTCTCGATCGCGGCGGAACCGCCGCTGGCAGCGGCGTCGAAGCCGGTGGTGCGCACCGTGATGACCTTGACGGCGTCGCCCGACTGCACGGTGGCGATCGCGTTGCCGGCGTAGATCGGGCGCTCGAAGGTGTCCGGCGCATCGACCTTGGTGATTTCGGAAATCTGCGCCACGTCCAGCTTGGCGGCCACGCGCGGCGCGATGTTCTTGCCGTAGGCGGTGGCCGGCGCCAGGATGTGCGAATAGGCGCCGGCCAGCGCCAGCACCTGCTCGGCGACGTTTTCCGCCAGGCCGTCGGCGAACTGCGGCGCGTCGGCCAAGAGCACCTTGGCTACGCCGGCGATCTTCGACGCGGCTTCGGCGGCGGCGCCGGCATTGTGCCCGGCGACCAGCACGTGGACGTCGCCGCCGCACTGGGCGGCGGCGGTGATGGTGTTGAGC
>JBATWJ010000016.1:0-10659 GCA_049672545.1 Burkholderiaceae bacterium | reverse complement strand
GCGCCGCACCCCTCGCCGCAGCCCTGGTTACGCGCGCCGCCGGCCCACCTTCCAGCTCATTGTCCCCGCCTGTCCATGACGTCTCTGACCACCCTCTCCGCCCTCTCCCCGCTCGACGGCCGCTACGCCGCCAAGACCGATCCGCTGCGCCCGCTCTTGTCCGAAGCCGGCTTCCTGCACCACCGCGTCAAGGTCGAGATCGCCTGGTTGCAGGCGCTGTCGGAAGCCGGCTTCGCCGAAATTCCGCCGTTTTCGAAGGAAGCCGGCGCCCGGCTGCAGCAATTGTCGACCGGATTCACCGAAGCCGATGCGACGCAGATCAAACAGATCGAAGCGGTCACCAACCACGACGTCAAGGCGGTCGAATACTGGCTGAAGGAACAGATCAGGGATTTCCCGGAACTGCTGCAGGCATCCGAATTCATCCATTTCGCCTGCACCTCGGAAGACATCAACAACACCTCGCACGGCATGATGGTCAAGGCGGCGCGCGACGACGTGCTGCTGCCGGCGCTGGGCCGCATCATCGAGGCGCTGGTGGCGCTGGCACACCAGCATGCGGCGCAGCCGATGCTGTCCCGCACGCACGGCCAGACCGCAAGTCCCACCACGCTCGGCAAGGAGATCGCCAACGTCGTCGCGCGCCTGCGGCGGGCGGCGGCGCGCATCGCCGCGGTCGAGATCCTCGGCAAGATGAACGGCGCGGTCGGCAACTACAACGCCCACCTGGCGGCCTATCCGGAATTCGACTGGCAGGCGTTTTCGAAAAACGTGGTCGAACAGCGCCTCGGCCTGGTGTTCAACCCGTACACGATCCAGATCGAGCCGCACGACTACCTGGCCGAACTGTTCGACGCCGTCGCCCGCGCCAACACCATCCTGCTCGACTTCAACCGCGACGTCTGGGGCTACATCTCGCTCGGCTATTTCAAGCAGCGGACCAAAGCGGGCGAAATCGGCTCGTCGACGATGCCGCACAAGGTCAATCCGATCGATTTCGAAAATTCCGAAGGCAACCTCGGCCTGGCCAACGCGGTGCTGAAACACATGGCGGAAAAGCTGCCGGTCTCGCGCTGGCAGCGCGACCTGACCGACTCCACCGTGCTGCGCAACATCGGCGTCGGCTTCGGCTATGCGCTGTTGGCCTACGACAGCTGCCTGCGCGGCATCAACAAGCTGGAAGTCAACCCGGAGCGGCTGGCGGCCGACCTCGACGCCGCCTGGGAAGTGCTGGCCGAACCGGTGCAGACGGTGATGCGCCGCTATGGCATCGCCAACCCATACGAGCAATTGAAGGAACTGACGCGCGGCAAGGGCATTTCGCAGCAGGCGCTGCAGGAATTCATTGCTACACTGGCGATCCCGGACGAAGCCAGGCAGCAATTGCTAGCGCTGACGCCGGCCGCCTACACCGGCTGCGCCGCGCAGCTGGCGCGCGACATCTGAGCGCGGGCGCGCCCCTTTCGACCCATCCCTGACAAAAGGACTTTGCATGAAACGTATGGTACCCATCCTGGTCATTTCCACTCTGGCGGCATTTCCATTTGCCGCGCAGGCGCAATTCGCCAAGGCGGAAGACGCGGTCAAGTACCGGCAATCGGCGTTTTCCCTGATGGGTAGCCATTTCGGCCGCATCGGCGCCGTCGTCAAGGGTGAAAAGCCGTACGACAAGGCAGCGGTTGAGGCCGACGTCGCACTGGTCGAAGTGCTGGCCAAGCTGCCGTGGCATGCCTTCCCGGCCGGCTCCGACACCGCCAATTCCAAGGCCAAGCCGGAAGTCTGGAAGGAGCAGGACAAGTTCCACGCCGGCGCCGACAAACTACAGGTCGAGGTCGGCAATCTGGCGACCGCCGCCAAGTCGGGCGACCTGGCGGCGATCAAGAAAGCCTTCGGCGCCACCGGCCAGAGCTGCAAAGCCTGCCACGACAACTTCCGCAACAAGTAAGCCGCACCACCGGCCTGCAAGAAAGGCCGGCACCTCGCCTTCCTCGGCAACGGTCATCCGAGGCCGACACGCCGCTCACGGCCCCGCACCCCTTCCATTGCCGAAGGGGTGTTTCTTTATCATCAGCCGTTTCCGCCCGGCGTCATCCCTCCGTCCCCGGTAGCGCATCCGATGGCAGGAACAGCCCAGCATTCCTGCCCGGCAAGCCGTGCGCCGGCGCTCTTCGGCGGATTCGATTTGCGCGCATACTGCGACTGACAGGCGGCGCCGGCAAGTCCTGCGCCACCCCTATCGGGACCGCAGCGGCGGCTGGATGACCGGCTGCACGCAGTGGAAGTGGAGAGCATTCATGGGCGTATCCACGGAAACAGATTCGCATACCTGGCCGAGTCTGCCGTTCGAGGATTGGAGCGAGACCTGCGCGACCTTGCACCGATGGCTGCAGATCGTCGGCAAGATTCGGTTGAGCCAGACGCGCTGGCTCAATCACGGCTGGCATGTCGCCTTGTATGTCACGCCGAGTGGGCTCACGACCTCGTCGATACCGTATGGCGATCGCATCTTCCAGATCGAGTTCGACTTACTGCGTCAGCGGCTGGCACTGCAGACCAGCGATGGCGGCAGCGCCGGGTTTGCGCTGGAGCCGCAATCGGTCGCCCGGTTCTACGCGTGCCTGATGCAACAGATGACCAGCCTCGGCTTGCAGGTAAGGATTCATCCGAAACCCAACGAAGTGTTCGATGCCGTCCGGCTGGACCAGGACGAAAAGCACGGCGCCTACGATCCAGAATATGCCAACCGGTTTTGGCGCGTGCTGGTCCAGGCCGACCGGGTCTTCAAGGAGTTCCGCGCGCGCTTCATCGGCAAATGCAGTCCGGTGCATTTGTTCTGGGGCGCGCCCGACCTCGCCGTCACGCGTTTCTCCGGCCGCAGCGCGCCGCGCCATCCCGGCGGAATTCCGAACCTGCCGGACTGGGTGACGCAGGAGGCCTATTCGCACGAGGTCAGCAGTTGCGGCTTCTGGCCCGGTGGCGACGGCATCCCCTACGCCCTGTTCTATTCGTACGCCTACCCGGAACCGCCCGGTTTCCCCACGGCGCCGGTCAAGCCGGCCGCGGCTTTCTACCATCCCACCCTGCGCGAATTCGTTTTGCCGTACGACGCGCTGCGGCAAGCGCCGGCGCCCGATGCCATGCTGCGCGATTTCTTGCAGACCAGCTACGAAGCCGCCGCCGACCTGGCGCACTGGAACCGGGAGGCGCTGGAACGCGATCCCGACCCCCGAAGCGTGGCGCTGAGTTCCGCTCCCCGGCCCGGCACGTGAAGCCGAAGGCAAGTAATCGCGGGCCAGGCCGGGGAGCGCCCCATTTCCGACTTGGGGCCAGTAGGTGAGATATGAGTCTGGCCACTTCTTCCGCCTCCGATGAAGCCGCTATCCGCGCTGCCTGCGCCGACGCGCCATGCAACGCCGCGGCCCGGCCCTGGATCCTGGCGGCGACGATCCTGGCTTCCAGCATGGCCTTCATCGACGGCACCGTGGTCAATGTGGCGCTGCCGGCGCTGCAGCGGGAATTCGGCACTACGGCAGCGCAACTGCAATGGGTGATCGAAGTCTATGCGCTGTTCTTGGCGGCACTGCTGCTGCTCGGCGGCAGCGCCGGCGACCGCTTCGGGCGGCGCCGCGTCTTCGCTGTCGGCGTGCTGCTGTTCACGGCCGCCTCGGTGTGGTGCAGTCTGGTCGGCAGCATCGGGCAAATGATCTGGGCACGGGCGGCACAAGGTGTCGGCGGCGCCTTGCTGGTGCCGGGCAGCCTGGCCCTGATCAGCGCGTCCTTTCCGGAGGAGATACGCGGCAAGGCGATCGGCACCTGGTCCGGCTGGACCGCGATCACCGCCGCGCTCGGACCGGTCATCGGCGGCTTCCTGATCGAGCACTGGTCATGGCGCTATGCCTTCGTGATCAACCTGCCGCTGGCCGCGATCGTGCTGCCGCTTACCTTCCGCTTCATCCCGGAAAGCCGCAGCGTGCATACCGCCGCCCGGCTCGACTGGCCGGGCGCGGCCGCGGCCAGCGTCGGACTGGGAGCGCTGGTGTTCGGCCTGATCGAAGCTTCCACGACCGACTGGAGCGACCCGCGCGTCGTCGGCGCGCTGCTGCTGGCGGCCGCGACGCTGGGGGGCTTTGTCGCGCTCGAACGGCGCCATCCGGCGCCACTGCTGCCGCTGACCCTGTTCCGCTCGCGCGATTTCAGCGGCGCCAATCTGTTGACGCTGCTGCTGTATGCGGCGCTCGGCGGCAGCCTGTATTTTTTCCCGCTCAATCTGATCCAGGTGCAGGGCTATTCGGCACTGGCGGCCGGCGCGGCGCTGTTGCCGTTCATCCTCACCATGTTCATGCTGTCGCGCTGGGCCGGCGGACTGGTCGACCGCTACGGCGCCAAACCGCCGCTGGTAGTCGGCCCGGCCATCGCCGCCCTCGGCTTTGCCCTGTTCGCTCTGCCGAGCGTAGGCGGCAGCTACTGGGTGACGTTCTTTCCGGCGGTGCTGGTACTGGGATTGGGGATGACGGTCAGTGTCGCGCCTTTGACCACGACCGTGATGAACGCGGTCGACGGCAGTCAGGCCGGCACCGCATCCGGCGTCAACAATGCGGTGTCGCGCGTCGCCGCGCTGCTGGCGATTGCCGGCTTCGGCATCATCATGAGCCTATCGTTCCGCCATGTTCTGGCTCCGGCGCTGGCCGCGGCGGGCCTGCCGTCGGCGCTGCTGGAGCAAGTAGTGGCGCAGCAGGACAGGCTGGCGGCGATCGGCATACCGGACGCCGCCAGCCAGCGCTCGGCGGCGGCGATCCGGGCCGCGGTCGGCGCTGCGTTCGTGTCCGGTTTCCGCTGGGTGATGCTGCTGTCAGCGGCGCTGGCCCTGGCGAGTTCGCTCAGCGCCTGGTACATGATCGGCAAGCACAAGGGCCGGTAATGACCGCTGTCGAGAATTGCGCGCCAATCCGGCGGCTCAGGCTTTGAGGTTGATCAGGCCGTACACCACGGCCGCCGAAATCGCCAACAACGCCAGCGCCAGCAAACGCATCCGCCAGGAATCATCGGCCGCCTGGGTATCGGCGTCGACCACCTTGTCGCCGGTGAGCATCGGCTTGACCAGATTCTGCTTCTTCCTGAGGCAGTAATAGACGATGGCGGCGATATGCAGGCCGATCAAGGCGTAGATCAGGTTGCCGCTGACCGCCTTGTGGAACCAGGTGAAGCTGTCCGACCAGTCCTTGCTGATGAACTTGACCAGCGGCCCTTCGCTGGCGATATCGTCGTTGGCGAACAGGCCGGAAACCGCCTGCGCCAGGACGACGCCAAGCAACGCGAACACCGACAGGCTGCCTAGCGGATTGTGGCCATGATAGCGGCGGGCGGCGCCGCGCAGATAGGCCAGGATCTCGGCGGGAGCATAGAGAAAGCTGGAAAAACGTGCATACCTGCTGCCCACCAGGCCCCAGGCCAGCCGGAACAGCAGCAGCGCCAGCACCGCGTAACCGGACAGGAAATGCCATTCCATCGCATTGCCGCCGATCTGTTGGGTCACCAGAGACACCACCACCAGCAGCGCCAGGCTCCAGTGAAACAGCCGCAGCGGCAGATCCCAGACACGTTTTTCGACCATATCCGTTCTCGCATGAAATCGATGGCGAACAGTGTCGCCGAAAAAAAGGCCAGCTCGCAAGCTGGCCTCGGTATGCCGGCGCGGCGTCAGACCACGGCGCCGCCGGTTTCGTCCTTTTCCTTGACCGGCCGGATCAGGTCTTCGCGCTTGACACCCAGCCACATCGCCAGCGAAGCGGCGACGAACACCGACGAATAGATGCCGAAGCAGATGCCGATGGTCAGCGCCAGCGCGAAGTAATGCAGCGCCGGACCGCCGAAGAAGAACATCGACAGCACCATCACCTGGGTCGAGCCGTGTGTGATGATGGTGCGCGAAATGGTGCCGGTGATGCCGTGATTCAGCACTTCCGGCGTCGTCATCCGGTTGCAGCGGCGGTCGCGGAAGGTTTCGCGCACGCGGTCGAACACCACCACCGATTCGTTGACCGAATAGCCGAGCACCGCCAGCACCGCCGCCAGCACCGTCAGCGAGAACTCCCACTGGAAGAAGGCGAAGAAGCCCATGATGATGATGACGTCGTGCAGGTTGGCGATGATTGCCGCCACCGAATATTTCCATTCGAAGCGGAACGCCAGATAGATCATGATGCCGACCACCACGAAGGCGAGCGCCATCAGACCATCGTGCGTCAGTTCATCGCCGACCTGCGGGCCGACGAATTCGACCCGTTGCAGCTTCACGTCCGGATTCTGCGCCTGCAGCGCCTTCATCACGTTCTGGCTCTGCTCGGCCGAGCCGATGTCCTTGCGCGTCGGCAGCCGGATCATGACGTCGCGCGCGGTGCCGAAGCTTTGCACCTGGTTATCGGTATACCCGAGGCTCTCGACCGTTTTACGCACGGCGTCGACATCGGCCGCCTGCGAGTAGGTGACTTCCATCACGGTCCCGCCGGTGAATTCGATCGACAGGTGCAGGCCGCGGTGAAACAGGAAAAACACCGCCAGCGCGAACGTGATCAGCGAGATCACGTTGAACACCAGCGCATGGCGCATGAACGGTATGTCTTTTTTGATGCGGAAAAACTCCATCACATCCCTTTCTGTCCGGGCGCGCGCGCGAGCCCGGGAATATCAGCGACCGCCGCCGCCCGGCGGCGGTCGGCTTCAGGCATTCGGATTCCAGACGTGGCCGATCGACACCGACGCCAGCTTCTTCTTGCGGCCGTACCACAGGTTGACCACGCCGCGCGACACGAACACCGACGAGAAGATCGAGGTCATGATGCCCAGGCAATGCACCACCGCGAAGCCGCGGATCGCGCCGGAGCCGAAGATCAGCAGCGCCAGGCCGGCGATCAGCGTCGTCACGTTGGAATCCAGAATGGTCGCCCAGGCGCGTTCGAAGCCGTGGCTGATCGCCATCTGCGGTGTATGGCCGGCGCGCAACTCCTCGCGGATGCGCTCGTTGATCAGCACGTTGGCGTCGATCGCCATGCCGAGCGTGAGCGCGATGGCGGCAATGCCGGGCAGCGTCAGCGTCGCCTGCAGCCGCGACAGCACCGCCACCAGCAGCAGCAGGTTGACCAACAGCGCAAACGCGGAAAAGAAGCCGAACAGATGGTAGTAGACGACCATGAAGATGGCGATCGCGATGAAACCGTACAGCGTCGAATCGAAGCCCTTCTGGATGTTGGCGGCGCCCAGCTGCGGGCCGATGGTGCGCTCCTCGATGATTTCCATCGGCGCCGCCAGCGAGCCGGCGCGCAGCAGCAGCGCCAGGTCGCTGGCTGCCTCGGCCGAGCCCATGCCGGTGATCTGGAAGCGCGAGCCGAGTTCGTCGCGGATCGTCGCCACCGTCAGCACTTCGCCCTTGCCCTTTTCGAACAGCACGATCGCCATCGCCTTGCCGATCTTGTCGCGGGTGGCCGAGCGCATGCGGCGCCCGCCGTCGCCGTTCAGATCGATGCTGACCGCCGGCTGCTGGTTCTGGTCGAAGCTGGCGGAAGCGTTGGAAATGTAGTCGCCGGTGATGATCGGCTCCTTGTACAGCACCACCGGCGCCCCCTTGCCGACCTTGAACAGCTCGGAACCGAACGGGATCGCCGCGGTTTCCTCGGTGCCGCGTGTGACCGATTCGTCGACCATCCGCACTTCCAGTGTGGCGGTGCGGCCGATGATGTCCTTGGCGCGCGACACGTCCTGCACGCCGGGCAGTTGCACCACGATGCGGTCGGCGCCCTGGCGCTGGATCACCGGCTCGGCCACGCCGAGTTCGTTGACGCGTTTGGACAGCGTGGTGATGTTCTGCTGCACGCCGTCCTGCTGGGCGGCCAGCAGTGCTTCCGGCTTCAGCGCCAGCGTCAGCTTCAGGTTGTCGCCCTCGCCGCTGTCGGTCAGCAGCACGTCCGGCAGCTCGCTGGTCAGCACGGCCCGGGCCTTACCGCGGGTGTCGGCGTCGCGGAAACTGATTTCCAGCTGGTCGCCGGTGCGGGTGATGCCGGCATGGCGGATGTTCTTATCGCGCAGGATGCCGCGCGCGCCGCTCTGCAGGCCCTGCAGCCGCTTGTTCAGCAGCGCCTTGGTGTCGACCTGCATCAGGAAGTGCACGCCGCCGCGCAGATCGAGGCCGAGGTACATCGGGAATGCGTGCAGGCTCTGCAGCCACAGCGGCGTATTCGGCAGCAGGTTGAAGGCGACGCTGTAGGTCGGGTCGGACGGGTCGGTGTTGAGCTTGCTTTCCAGCAGCGACTTGGCCTTGAACTGGGTATCGGTGTCGGCGAAGCGGGCGCGCACCGAACCCTGGGTGCCGCTGACTTCGTAAAACACCCCGGTCGGCGCCAGCTGGCCCTGCTCCAGGATCTGCTGCACGCGCGGCAGCAGGTCGGATTCGACCTTGACCGTCGACTTGGCGCTGGCAATCTGCACCGCCGGCGATTCGCCAAAGAAGTTCGGCAGCGTATACAGCACGCCGAACAGCAGCGCGACGGCGATCACGATGTACTTCCAGAGGGGATAACGATTCATGATGACTCAGTCAGTGTGACGCGCGGCCGCGCGCGGCGCGGAAGGCCGCGGCGGAAGCGGGGCGTACGGCCGCGGTTACAGCGCCGCCTTCAGGGTGCCCTTCGGCAGCAGTGTGGTGACGGCGGCCTTCTGCACCACGACTTCGGTGCCGTTGGCGACTTCCAGCGTGACGAAGTTGTCGGCCACCTTGGTGACCTTGCCCAGCATGCCGCCGACGGTGACCACTTCGTCGCCCTTGGCCAGCGCATCCATCATCGCCTTCTGTTCCTTCTGCCGCTTCATCTGCGGACGGATCATCAGGAAGTACAGCACCACGAACATCAGGATGATCGGCAGGAAGCTGGTCATGCTGCTCAACGAGGCCGGGTCGGCGGCCTGCGCATAGGCATTCGATATAAACACGGAACACTCCAATTGGTTGGTCGGAACAGCTTCGCATTCTAGCATTGGCGGCGCGCGCCACTAGGCGGTATTGCTACACGCCACGAGCGCGCTCGGCGCGGAACTGCAGCATGTATTCGGGAAAACGGCCGGCGTCGAGTGCGGCGCGGATTTCCCGCATCAACTGCAGGTAGTAGTACAGATTGTGGATCGTGTTCAGCCGGGCGCCGAGGATTTCGCCGGTGCGGTGCAGATGATGCAGATAGGCGCGCGAAAAGTTGCCACATGTATAACACCCGCAGCTTTCGTCGAGCGGCTGCTCGTCGTGGGCGTGGCGCGCATTCTTGATCTTCAGGTCGCCATAGCGGGTGAATAGCCAGCCGTTGCGCGCATTGCGGGTCGGCATCACGCAGTCGAACATGTCGATGCCGTTGGCCACCCCTTCGACCAGGTCTTCCGGCGTGCCGACGCCCATCAGGTAGTGCGGCTTGGCGGCCGGCAGGCGCGGGCCGATGTGGTTCAACACCCTCAACATCTCTTCCTTCGGCTCGCCGACCGACAGGCCGCCGACCGCGATGCCATGAAACGGCAGCTGCTCCAGCCCGGCCAGCGATTCGTCGCGCAGGTGCTCGAACATGCCGCCCTGAACGATGCCGAACAGCGCGTTCGGGTTTTCCAGCCGCGCGAATTCGTCGGCCGAACGCCTGGCCCAGCGCAGCGACATGCGCATCGACTGCGCCGCCTCCGCCTCGGTGGCCGCGCGCTCGCCGATCCTGTACGGCGTGCATTCGTCGAACTGCATCACGATGTCGGAATTGAGCGCGCGCTGGACCTGCATCGACACTTCCGGCGACAGGAACAGCCGGTCGCCGTTGACCGGCGACGCGAACTTGACGCCCTCCTCGCTGATTTTCCGCATCGCGCCCAGCGAAAACACCTGGAAGCCGCCGGAATCGGTCAGGATCGGCCTGTCCCAGCCCATGAAGCGGTGCAGCCCGGCAAAGCGCTCCAACACCTCGGTGCCGGGCCGCAGCCACAAATGGAAGGTATTGCCGAGGATGATCTGGGCGCCGATCTCGTGCAGTTCGGCCGGCGACATCGCCTTGACCGATCCGTAGGTACCGACCGGCATGAAGATCGGCGTCTCGACCACGCCGTGGTTCAGGCGCAGACGGCCGCGGCGGGCCGCGGTGCGGCCGCTGTCGTCGGTTTTCAGCAGTTCGAATTCAAGCATGGTCGTCCCGGGTGAGCAGCATGGCGTCGCCATAGCTGAAGAAGCGGTAGCGCGCGCGGATCGCATGGGCGTAGGCGGCGCGGATGCGGTCGTAGCCGGAAAAGGCCGACACCAGCATCAGCAGCGTCGATTTCGGCAAATGGAAATTGGTGATCAGCCGCGTCACGGTACGAAAGCGGTAACCGGGCGTGATGAACAGCGCGGTGTCGGCACTGCCGGCCGCGAGCGTCCCGTCCTGCGACGCCGATTCCAGCGCCCGCATGCTGGTGGTGCCGACCGCGATCACGTCGCGCCCGGCGGCCTGCGCGGCGCGCACCGCGTCGACCGTGTCCTGGCCGATGGTGTACCACTCGCTGTGCATCTGGTGTTCGGCCAGGTTTTCGCTGCGCACCGGCTGAAAGGTGCCGGCGCCGACGTGCAGCGTGACGAAGGCGGTGCGCACGCCCTTGTCCTGCAGCCGCTGCAGC
>JBATWJ010000015.1:0-2834 GCA_049672545.1 Burkholderiaceae bacterium | reverse complement strand
GCCGCCGCCCATCTCGATTTTTCCCGCCTGCCGGGCTGGCCCGGCGGGCATGCCTGACAACGACCGAACCATTTTTGACGCAAGAGGAAATCCGCATGTCTGATTCGCAAACCGCCGCTTCTCCTTCCACCGCTGCGCAGTCGCTGGCCTTCCGCGCGCCGGTGACGCCGATCGCCGCCGACACCTGGCCGGTCGAGGATGTGCTGGCGCTGTTCGAGCTGCCGTTCAACGATCTGCTGTACCGCGCGCAGCAGGCGCATCGCGCCAATTTCGATCCGCAGGAAGTCGAGCTGGCGACGCTCCTGTCGATCAAGACCGGCGGCTGCGAGGAGGATTGCGCCTACTGCCCGCAGGCGGCGCGCTACGATACTGGCGTTACCGCCAAGAAACTGCTGTCGACCGACGAAGTGCTGGAAGCGGCGCGCGCCGCACGCGACAACGGCGCCACCCGCTTCTGCATGGGTGCCGCCTGGCGCGAGCCGAAGGAGCGCGACATGGAAAAGGTCGAGGAAATGGTGCGCGAGGTCAAGGCGCTCGGGCTGGAAACCTGCGCCACGCTCGGCATGCTGCATGACGACCAGGCGCAGCGGCTGAAGGACGCCGGCCTCGATTACTACAACCACAACCTCGACACCGCGCCCGAGTTCTACAACAACATCATTTCGACGCGCGAATACCAGGACCGGCTCGACACGCTCGGCCGCGTGCGCGAAGCCGGCCTGAAGGTGTGCTGCGGCGGCATCGTCGGCATGGGCGAATCGCGCCGCCAGCGCGCCGGCCTGATTGCGCAGCTGGCGAACCTGAACCCGTACCCGGAATCGGTGCCGGTCAACCACCTGGTGCAGGTCGAGGGCACGCCGCTGTACGGCCTGGACCCGCTCGACCCGCTCGAATTCGTGCGCACCATCGCGGTCGCCCGCATCACGATGCCGAAGGCGCGCGTGCGGCTGTCGGCCGGCCGCCGCCAGTTGGGCGAGGCGGTGCAGGCGATGTGCTTTTTGGCCGGCGCCAATTCGATCTTCTACGGCGACAAGCTGTTGACCACCGGCAATCCGGACGCCGCCGCCGACCGCGCGCTGCTGGCCAAGCTCGGCCTGCGTCCGCGCGACGTGGCGGCGGCGGAAATCAAGGCCAGCTGCGGTGATTGACGGCGGTCTGCCGTGGAAGCTGTGATGTTTGCCGTCCCCGCGCAGGCGGGGACCCAGTGACTTTAACGCCGCAACGACGCTAGGTTCCCGCCTGCGCGGGAACGACAGCGCTTTTCACGCTGTCCGCCAGTCGTCGGAACCGGCAAGCCCTCGGAAAGAAGCGCATGTTCACCAAAATCCTGATCGCCAACCGCGGCGAAATCGCCTGCCGCGTCGCCGCCACCGCCCGCCGGCTGGGCATCGCCACCGTCGCCGTCTACTCGGACGCCGACGCGCAGGCGAAGCACGTCGCCGTCTGCGACGAGGCGGTCCGGATCGGCCCGGCGCCGGCCAAGGAAAGCTATCTGCTGGGCGAACGGATCATCGAGGCGGCACTGGCAACCGGCGCGCAGGCGATCCATCCCGGCTACGGCTTCCTGTCGGAAAACGCCGGCTTCGCCGACGCCTGCGCCAAGGCCGGGCTGGTGTTCATCGGCCCGCCGGCGGCGGCGATCCGGGCGATGGGTTCGAAGTCGGCGGCCAAGGCGCTGATGGAAACAGCTGGCGTGCCGCTGGTGCCCGGCTACCACGGCGAAGACCAGGATCCGGCGCTGCTGAACCGCGAGGCCGACCGCATCGGCTATCCGGTGCTGCTGAAGGCGTCGGCCGGCGGCGGCGGCAAGGGCATGCGCATCGTCGACAAGTCGGCCGACTTCCGCGAGGCGCTGGCGTCCTGCCAGCGCGAAGCGATTTCCAGCTTCGGCGACGACCGCGTGCTGGTCGAGAAATACCTGACGCGGCCGCGCCACATCGAAATCCAGGTGTTCGCCGACAGCCACGGCGACTGCGTCTACCTGTTCGAGCGCGACTGCTCGGTGCAGCGGCGCCACCAGAAGGTGCTGGAAGAGGCGCCGGCGCCCGGCATGACCGAGGAGCGCCGGCGCGCGATGGGCGAGGCGGCGGTGGCCGCCGCCAAGGCGGTCGGCTATGTCGGCGCCGGCACCGTCGAATTCATCGCCAACCAGGACGGCAGCTTCTACTTCATGGAAATGAACACCCGGCTGCAGGTCGAGCACCCGGTCACCGAAATGATCACCGGCACCGACCTGGTCGAATGGCAGCTGCGCGTCGCCGCCGGCCAGCCGCTGCCGCGCAAGCAGGAACAGCTGGCGATCCATGGCCACGCGATCGAGGCGCGCGTCTATGCGGAAAACCCGGACAAGGGCTTCCTGCCGTCGATCGGCACGCTGCGCCACCTGCGCACGCCGGCGGCGGTGGAGTTTGAGCTTGGGGCGCGCTTGCCCTCTCCCTGGAAGGGAGAGGGTGAGAATGGCGCCGTGGGCGGCGTGGAGGATCCCTCTCCCCGGCCCTCTCCCCTCCGGGGAGAGGGTGAGAACGGCGCCGCCGTGGGCGGCGTAGTGAGGATCGATTCCGGCGTGCGCGCAGGCGATGCGATTTCGCCGTTCTACGACCCGATGATCGCCAAGCTGATCGTCTGGGCGCCGAGCCGCGAACAGGCGCTGGCGCAGATGGCGCAGGCGCTGTCCGACTACCAGATCGTCGGCCTGGCCAGCAACATCGCCTTCCTGAAGCGGCTGATCGAAAGCCGGCCGTTCAGCGCGGCCGACCTCGACACCGGGCTGATCGAGCGGCACCACGATGCGCTGTTCCCGCCGCCGCAGGCGGCCGCGCAGCCGGTGCTGGCGC
>JBATWJ010000014.1:0-3822 GCA_049672545.1 Burkholderiaceae bacterium | reverse complement strand
CGGTCGCGCTGCAGACCGGCAATGCCGCCATCGCGCTCGGAGGCAGTGCGTCGCGCAACGCCGCCAGCCGGCGCGGTTCGGCCGGGCGCATCGCGGTAGTCAGCGTCGATACCGCGCGTGCGCTTTGCTTCGGCTGACGCGGAATGACCGGCGTCGTCACCGGGCACCACGGCTCGCGATCCGGCGTCCAGTGCGGCAGATTCTTCTTCGCGATTCTGCCGTCCGCCCGCACCACGCCGGTAACGTTACCGTTCTCGTCGATATAGGCGAGGCGGTTCTGGTTCGGCGGCTCCGGCAGATCGAAACGGGCAAGGTCGGCCTGCGTGAAGGGTGCGGTATTCCGGCCCGGACTGTACCTCTGCTCATCCACCGTCACCGAATAGCTGACGCAGCCCTGCGGCGGACACGGGAAGTAGGTATCCAGCTCGTTGTCGTCCGGGCAGGCACGATCGCCAGGACAGCTGCCGAGCGGGAAGACGCCGTGCGCGTTCTTCGAATCCTGCTGTACGTACAGGAACAGCACGCCGCTGGCGCCGTCGTAGAAGTAGTTGTCGCCGCTCGGCGTGCCATCCGGCCTGGCCAGTTCGGCAAGGCTGGCGACCGGCGTCAGCGTCTTCTTCTTGAAGATGCAGTAGCCGCCCTCCGGCACCGATCCGGCCGGGCAGGCGCTGCCGGCCGGCACCGCCATCACGCCGTTCGCCGGGCAGGCATTCCTGGGCCGACCTTCGAGGCCGTCGTTCTGCTCGTTCAGGTTGTAGCAGAGTTCGCCGCCGTAACTGGAACCGTCCAGCCGGTTGAAGTACTGCCGCATCTCGTCGGTGGCGTAATGCACACCGTTGCCGCCCCAGGAACGGTAGCCGCGCGCGACCTTGAAGTCGCCGGCCGCAAGCGCCCGGCCATCCTTGTCGACGTAGCGGATCCCCAGCCGCACATAGAACGGCTTCTTGTCCATGTCGGGTTTGACGGCGTCGGTGAAGCCGAACTGCACGACGTTCGGCATGCCGTTGATGTTCTTGTCGGTGGCTTGCGGCGACGTCGAAGGCGCCGACTCGACGATGTAGCCGTGACCGCTGGTCAGCTTCGGCTCCCACAGGCCCTGGCCGTTGCGGCTCTGCAGCGCCATCTGCTGGTACACGCCGACGTCCTTGAAGGTGCGGGTAAACACCATGTCCTGCCAGCGCTGGGCCTTGACCAGCGGATACAGCGCATCGAATTCCAGCGTCGCCATGTTGGCCGGCGAAATGATGGAAGTCGCGCGGCCTTCCGCCAACAGATCCTGCTCGCCGGTCGCCAGGCATTCGTCGACCGCGTTGGAAGCGCGGTTGAACGCCAGGTTGTTCAGCGAGATCGCGAACTCGCCCGGCACCTGCCTGGTGTCGTTCGAACCGACCACCCGAAAGCCGGTCAGCGTGCCGTCCAGATCGATCAGCGCGGTATTCTTGTCGCCGTCCTTGAACGGCGCCTGGTTGACGTTTTCGGTATAAATTTGATGACGCAGGTCGACGTTCTCGAAGCTCAGCGCGCGGGTGGTGCTGGCGGTCGGATAGGCGCTCTGATTGCTCTGGAACCAGCCGAACGCGGCATCGCCCTCATAGACTGTGGCCTGGTTCGGGTAGGCCCTGAAGTTCTTCATGTGGTCGGCATCGGCCTTGGTCAGCAACGGCGACGGGTCGCGCAGGAAATTGACGAAGTGATTGTGGAACACCCGCACCGGGCCGTCGTAGACCATGTAGCCGGCCGAATTCCAGAATGGCGTCTGGTAGCGCTTGTCGGCCAGTTCGTTGGCCTTCGGGTTGTAGTCGACGCAGCCGCTGTTCTCGCCATCGGTCAGCGTCGGGCACGGTCCCCAGCGGTCGACGTTGTTGGCGCTGACGCCGATCAGCACCGAATCCTGCATCAAGGCCCACACGCCCGGCGCATTGCCGTCCGGTCCGCCGGAGCTGACCAGCGTCGCCGAATCGCGGTTGGTGGCGAAGCGGCCATGCTCGATCACGTTCCAGGTCGGGCGAATCCAGATGCCGCGGTTGCGGTTGCGGGTCGCCGTCAAGCCTTCGAAACGGGTGATCAGGTTTTTGCCGTCGGCCTTGCCGCCCACGCGCGGGAACAACTGCTGGGTGACCGTCAGCCCCTCGGTTTCGGCGAATACACCGTCATAGCAGGCATGCACGCGGTTGTCGCTGAATTTGCCGACCGGCTGGAACTCCAGGCCGAGGCCGGACGGCGCCACGTACCAGTAGCCCTTGCCCATCCCCTGGCAGCCGCCGATCGAGTTGCCGACCATCTCGGTGGCCGGATTGACGATCCAGAAGCCGCTGGCCTGCTCGACGTAGAACTCGCCGTTTTCGTACTTGCATTCCTTACCCGCCGACGGAATCCGGCTGGCGACAAGGGTGCTGCCGTTGGACGTATAGCAGCCGCCGCGGGTCGGATTGCCCTGGTTGTCCATGTTGCGCACGTTCAGCCCGTCGTAGCGGTTGCTGCGCGCCAGATGGTCGCCTTCCCACCAGTTCTTGACCATGCCGTCGGCAGTCTTCTTGGCACTCGCATCGATGCCGAAATAGTGGCTCATCGCGCCCACGCCGAGATTGCCGAGGAAGCGCGTTCTCAGCTCGTCGCCCATCTCCTGGTAGAACAGGTGGCCGACCGCGCGCGCGCAGACGTTGTTCTGGATCGTGACGTCGGCCGACGAATGCACCGTCACGCACTTGTTGTAGCTGTGATGGATGCTGTTGCTGTTGATCAGGTGGCGACCCTTGGCGTCGCCGACCATGTGGAAATGGATCGGGTAGCTGCCGAGCCGCTCCTTGCCGAATTTTTCCAGCTCGATGCCCTGGATCGCCACCTGGCCGAAGCCCTCCAGGATGCGGATTTCGCCGCCCCAGTGCAGGTCCGGATTGGCCGCGCCGCCGGCATCCGGCGTTTGCGCGGTCAGGATGATGTTGCGGCTGATCAGCCCGACCTCGCTGCGCTCGTCGACGCCGAAATTGACGTCGCGCTTGGCGCCGTAGTTGGCGTCTCCAGGCCGGCCCGGATCGGCACTGCCGAAGTGGTAGTGGCGCAGCGCCTGCTTCAGCCGCACGTCGGTGCCGCCCTTGCCGTCCGACGCCAGCGAGTCGATCTGCACGAACTCCGACTCGAACGGGCTGAAGCTGGACGTGGCGACCACGATCCAGTCGCCGGCGCGCCAGGCGCCGCTGCCCTGGGTGACGTCGCGCGCCAGGTGCAGCACGCTGTCGCCGCCATTCTCGACCGGAACGCCGATACCGGCGCCGCTGGTCTGGTACTGCGCCGGGCCGGCCGGCCTGGACAGATGGGTCCAGCTGATGCCGGTGGCGGCGGCATCGTCGGCGGCGCGCCCTTCGGCCGGCGCCACCCCCTTGTTGCCGTACAGATTCAGCACACCGCCCGACAGCACTTCGATGCCCTTATCGGAGCCGGTGTCGCGGCCAGCGGCGGCCGCGCGCGTGCCGGTGAACACCACCTTGATTTTGCTGGCCGGATTTTCCAGGCCGACCGGGCAGGCGGCGGTGCCGAGCGACAGGCGCCCTGCCACGCTGATGCCGGCGGTATGCACCTCCAGTTGCTCGAAACTGCGCGGCAGCGCCAGCTTGCCGTCAGCGGCGATGGTGATTTTGCCAAGCGCCTCGGTATCGGTGAAGGAGCGGTCGATGATGACGTCCGGGCCGCAGCCGCCGCCGCCGATGGTGACGTTGCGGCTGGCGTCGAACTGGCATTGCGACAGCCTGACCGGCTCGGTGCCGGCCTTGGCGGCGCCGGTCGCTTCGGCGAACGCGGTGCTGCAGGCTTCCAGCGGCGCCGTCG
>JBATWJ010000013.1:0-5478 GCA_049672545.1 Burkholderiaceae bacterium | reverse complement strand
ATCTGCGCCGAGCCGTCGGCGCTCGGCGGGCTGCGCATCGTGGTCACGCTGCCGCTGGCACGGCGCGCCGCATGAACGCGGCGGCCCATATCCTGATCGTCGAGGACGAGCCGAAGCTGGCGGCGCTTCTGGCCGACTACCTGCGCCAGGCCGGCTACCGCACCAGCCACATCGCCGACGGCAACGCGGTGCTGCCGGCGGTGCGGCAGGAGATGCCGGACCTGATCCTGCTCGACCTGATGCTGCCGGGCCGCGACGGCATCGCGATCTGCACCGAGCTGCGCAGCTTCAGCCAGGTGCCGGTGGTGATGGTGACCGCGCGGGTGGAAGAGATCGACCGCCTGCTCGGGCTCCAGGTCGGCGCCGACGACTATGTCTGCAAGCCGTTCAGCCCGCGCGAAGTGGTGGCGCGGGTGCAGGCGGTGCTGCGCCGTGTCGGCCAGTTCCAGCCAGGACAGGCGGCGCAGCAGGGGGTGCCGCTGGCGATCGACGCCGAGCGCCACAGCGCCAACCTGAACGGCGTCGCGCTGGATCTGACGCCGGTCGAATTCCGGCTGCTGGCGACGCTGTACGGCGCGCGCGGCCGCATCCTTTCGCGCGAGCAGCTGATGAACCAGCTATACGACGATTACCGCGTGGTGACCGACCGCACCGTCGACACCCACATCAAGAACCTGCGCCGCAAGCTGCAGCAGGCCTGGCCGCAGCAGGACCTGATCCGCTCGATCTACGGCGTCGGTTACAAGTTCGATGGCTAGAATCGCAGCGCCCGCTGGATTTAAATACTTCGGAAGTATGTACTTGACAAACCCAATGCTATGACTATACTGAAGTCATACTAGGGAGTTTGTCATGGCCGAAGCAATACTGAACCAGCCGCAATTTCAAGACGCTGACCAAGCGCGCCAATATCTGGAAGCGCTGCGCTGGCCTAACGGCGCTGTATGCCCGCATTGCGGCAGCGCGGAACAGCATTACAAACTGGAAGGCAAAGCAACCCGCCCCGGCGTGTACAAATGCTCGGATTGCCGCGACCAGTTCACTGTGACGGTCGGCACCGTGTTTGAGGATAGCAAGGTGCCGCTCAATAAGTGGCTGCAAGCGTGCTACCTGATGGCTTCGAGCAAGAAAGGCATCAGCAGCAAACAGCTGGAGCGCATGCTTGGCGTATCGTACAAAACCGCATGGTTCATGTCGCACCGTATCCGCGAAGCGATGACCAACGGCAATGGCGGTCTGCTGGGCAGCAATTGCGGCGCCGTCGAGGTGGATGAAACGTACTGGGGCAACGTTGGCAAACAGCGGGAAGGCGCACGCGGCGGCGATCACAAGATGAAAGTCCTGTCGCTTGTTGATCGTACCGGCGAAAAGCGCTCGTTTCACGTTACCGCAGTCAACGTGGCTACCCTGCGCCCGATCCTCAAAGCACAGATTGATGCGAAGGCGCGCTTAATGACGGATGAAGCCTCGGTCTACAAGAAGATCGGCATTGAGTTCGCCAGCCATGAAAGCGTCAACCACAGCGCCAAGGAATACGCCCGCAGGGACATTACGACGAATACTGTTGAATCCAGCTTCGCTATCCTGAAACGTGGCCTCTATGGAACGTTCCACAGTGTCAGCGAGAAGCATTTACAACGGTATGCCAATGAATTTGACTTCCGCTGGAATAATCGCGCTAAACTTGGTTTCAATGACACTCAACGCGCAGACAATATTCTGAAGGGTATTGGCGGAAAGCGCTTGATGTATCGGCACTCATTACCTCTAGGGGCAACTCCCGAATAGTCAAAATGCAGGATAAGTTCAATAAAATTACGATACAACTTGAGGGCGCCGCGCAGGAAGGCGGTGATCTCACTTTGTCTAATTTTATTGAGCATCTAAACAATGTTAGGGCGCTGCTGGCTGAGGCTGATCGTATCGTCGCGGGCGAACAGCAAACTACCGTATTTAGAGTGACCAATTTATCTCACAGTAGTCCTGCTGCCGTCGAGCTAACTGGGTTCCCCAGGATTCCGGATAAAGATTTTTCCAATCAGGTTGTTGAGTATGTGGCGCAATCTTTGGATAATTTAATTCGGAAAAAACAATTTCCCAAAAACGCGACGCAGAAGTTTGTTCGCGACATAAAAAAATTTGTTGGCGGTGTTGGGAAGAGAGTTGAAGGTGTTAAGGTCTATGCACCGACCCTAGATTCTCCGATAGTAATCACTGACGAAATTGCCAAAGAATTAGATGCGACCGTGCTGCGTCAAGTTAGATCGTTTGGCTCGGTGAAGGGCATTATGCAAACTTACAATAGCCATGCTAAGACTAAATACTTTAACCTGTACCCGCCAATTCCCGGAGTAGAGGTGAAATGCACTTTCTCCAAAGATCTCTTAGTGAAGGCGGCTGAAGCTGTAGAAAAGAATGTCACTGTAACTGGGATGTTGACTTACACGGTCGGGAACGTTTTCCCAGACGAGGTACAAATTCACGATATTGTGGTGCATAGTTCGGATAGTGAATTACCGAAGTTAGAAAGTTTTGGCGGCGTTGCTTCTGACGCTACGGGAGAGCAGTCTACTCAGGATTTCATAAAACAACTAAGAAATGAGTGGAACTAAGGACACGGTTTATTGGGATACTTGTATATTCTTTGCCCTGCTTAAGAAAGAGCAGCATAAGCAAGGGGAGTATGAGTCAATTCTCAAGAGTTCGATTGCGTTCGATAATGGCAATCTCGTAATCGTTACTTCCGCTATAACGATTACAGAGTTGATGGCTGGGAAAATTGACCAGGAACAGAAAGTTCGTTTCCGAAAAATGATGACCAGATCGAATTTTCTGGTCGTTGACGCAAACGACACTGTATGCAATTTAGCTTCGGAGATCAGAGAATATTTTTATAACAATCGCGTAGATGAGTTGTTTCCGACAACACCAGATGCAATTCATGTCGCATCTGCGATTTTGACGCAAGTTTCAACGATGGTGAGCTTCGATCAAAATAACAAGCGAGGTCAAAAGGAACTCGCGATGAACAAAATGCTCATAGACGGCAAGGTGATGGGAAAGTATCCACTCAACATTAGAAGGCCAGCAGTAGGAGATCAAAATGAATTGCAACTCAGCGCCCCCAACCAAGCAGAATTCTCCCCGGAAGAAGGCGACGACTGGCCAAGAGAGTAATGATGCGGATCGGCTTTTTGATGAAGTATTGAAAAGAATGCTTTCAACACCGCCTAAGCCGCACCCAAAACCCGCGAAGAAAGTCGAGAAAAAGAAAACCGCCGAATAGGCGGTTTTTTATTGGCACAAGGCGGCAGACACGCTACTGAACTTGGGTTTGTAAAGTACACACTTCGCAAATACTTGGGAGTATGTGCAAAAAGCGGCCGGCCGGCGCCCGATATAGGGGGGCTATGCGGGGAGTATGGGATTTATCCCGACCGACCGGTCAATGCCGCGCGTCCGACGTCGGCAGCGGCGCTTCGCTGGCGAACAGCTGCGCGCAATCGACCTTGTCGAATTCGTAGTGCTGGCCGCAGAAGTCGCAGTCGATGCCAAGGTGTCCCAGCTCGTCGAGCGCCGCCTGTACTTCATCCTGGCCCAGCATCTTCAGCATCCCGGCCACCTTGTCGCGCGAGCAGCTGCAGCGGAACTGCGGCTGCAGCGGCTCGAACAGGCGGATCGTCTCTTCCCAGAACAGCCGGTGGCGCAGCGTGTCGACGTCGGTGCCGAGCAGTTCGTCGCGCTTGACGGTGGCCGCCAACATGGTCAGCCGCTCCCAGGTGTCGGTGGCGGCTTCCGGCGCCTGGCCGCCGCCGTCAGGCATCTTTTGCAGCAGCATGCCGCGCGCGTGGTCGGCGTCGGCCGCCAGCCACAGCCGGGTATCCAGCTGTTCCGAGCGCAGCATGTAATGCTCGATGATTTCCGCCACCGAGTCGCCGTTCAGCGGCACGATGCCCTGATACGGCTGCTGGCCCGGCAGCTTGTCGCGCGGGTCGAGCGTGATCGCAAAGCGGCCGTGGCCATGGCGGTTGATCAGCTGCATGATGCCGGCGCCGTCGTCGACCACCGCATCCGGTGTCAGCTTGGCGGTGGCGCGCATATGCAGTTCGGCGTCGCATTCGACCACCAGGAGGCGCACCGGTCCGTCGCCGTGGATCTGCATCACGATCGCGCCGTTGAACTTCAGGTTGGCCGACAGCAGCGCGGTCGCCGCCAGCATTTCGCCGAGCAGCGCGCGCACCGCCGGCGGGTAGTCGAGGCGCGCCTGCACCTGGCGCCAGGCGGCGGAAACGTCGACCAGTTCGCCGCGCACGGCGCCGTCTTCGGTAATGAACTTTTGCAGCGTATCGGTCATTCGCTATCGATCCGCTTCAGTTGCGTCTTGAACAGCCGGCTGCGCGCGACGTAGCTGTCGGTGCCGGCGCGGATGCGGGCGACGGCGGCATTGTCGAGCTGGCGCACCGCCTTCGCCGGGCTGCCGACGATCAGCGAATTGTCGGGGAATTCCTTGCCTTCGGTGACCAGCGCGCCGGCCCCGACCAGGCAGTTGCGGCCGATCTTGGCGCCGTTCAGCACCACTGCCTGGATGCCGATCAGCGCGCCGTCGCCGATCGTGCAGCCGTGCAGCATCGCCTGGTGGCCGACCGTGACGTTGTCGCCGATGGTCAGCGGCATGCCGGGATCGGTATGCAGCACGCAACCTTCCTGGATGTTGCTGTTTTCGCCGACGGTGATCATTTCATTGTCGCCGCGCAGGGTGGCGTTGAACCACACGCTGGCGTTGGCTTTCAAGGTGACCTTGCCGATTACCTGCGCCGATTCGGCGACGAAACAGGAAGGATCGAGCTGCGGGACGGTGTCCCCCAATTGGTAGATGGCCATGGATTTTGTAGAATCGGCGATTCGAATTTCAGAACGGCCATTTTACCGTCCCGCGCATGTTCGCACCGACTCCGACCGATCCGCCGCCCGCGGCCGAATTGCGCCATGCCGCGCTGTACTGGCTGGCGGCCACCGATGCCGACGCCAAGGCGGCCGGCGTCGCCACGCTGCGCGCCAGCTGGCAAGAAGGAAGGCTGGCGCTGGATACAACCGCCGTACTGACTGCCGAAGCCAGCCTGCCCGGCCGGCCGGCGCGGCCGCTGCTGGTGCCGCCGCTGGCAGTCAAGCCGCGTTCGATGCGCACCGTCGAGGGCAGGGCGGCGCTGATCCATGCGCTGGCGCACATCGAGTTCAACGCGATCAACCTGGCGCTGGATGCGATCTGGCGCTTTAGCGGCATGCCGCCGGACTACTACGCCGATTGGCTGCAGGTGGCGGCGGAAGAGGCGCTGCATTTTTCGCTGCTGCGCGACCATCTGCGCACGCTCGGTTTCGGCTACGGCGACTTCAGCGCCCACAACAGCCTGTGGGACATGGCGGAAAAGACCGCCGGCGACATCCTGGCGCGCATCGCGCTGGTGCCGCGCACGCTGGAGG
>JBATWJ010000012.1:0-4285 GCA_049672545.1 Burkholderiaceae bacterium | reverse complement strand
CGCGAAGCGGTGCGCTTCGGCCATCCGTCCGGCACGCTGCGCGTCGGTGCCGCCGCCGAGCAGGTCGACGGCGAATGGCGCGTGACCAAGGCCGTGATGAGCCGCAGCGCGCGGGTATTGATGGAAGGCTGGGTGCGCGTGCCCGGCGACGCCTTCTAACCCGGCGACCCGGAACGATGCCGCCGGCTCGCCAGTCCGAAATGAGATGAAATGAAAAACGCCACTCGCCCCGACTGGGACCCGGTCCTGACCGACATCGCCGACTACGTGCTGGGCGCGGAGCCCGGCTCCGCGCTCGCCTACGATACCGCGCGTCTGTGCCTGATCGACACGCTCGGCTGCGGGCTGGAAGCGCTCGACTATCCGGCCTGCACCAAGCTGCTGGGGCCGCTGGTGCCCGGCACCATCGTGCCGAACGGCGCGCGTGTGCCGGGCACGCAGTTCCAGCTCGATCCGGTGCAGGCGGCGTTCAACATCGGCGCGATGATCCGCTGGCTGGACTTCAACGACACCTGGCTGGCGGCCGAATGGGGCCACCCGTCCGACAACCTCGGCGGCATCCTGGCGGTGGCCGACTGGCTGTCGCGCAGCGCGGTGGCGGCCGGCAAGCCGCCGCTGACGATGCGCGCGGTGCTGACCGCGATGATCCGGGCGCATGAAATCCAGGGCTGCATCGCGCTGGAAAATTCGTTCAACCAGGTCGGGCTGGATCACGTGGTGCTGGTCAAGGTGGCGTCGACCGCGGTGGTCGCGCGGCTGTTGGGCCTGTCGCGCGAGGAAATTTTGAACGCGCTGTCGCTGGCCTGGGTCGACGGCCAGTCGCTGCGCACCTACCGCCATGCGCCGAACACCGGCTCGCGCAAATCCTGGGCCGCCGGCGACGCCACCGCGCGCGCGGTGCGCTTGGCGCTGATGGCCAGGACCGGCGAGATGGGCTATCCGTCGGTGCTGACGGCGCCAACCTGGGGTTTCTACGACGTGCTGTTCAAGGGCCGGCCGTTCCGCTTCCAGCGTCCGGCCGCGCAATGGGGCAGCTACGTGATGGAAAACGTGCTGTTCAAGATTTCGTATCCGGCCGAATTCCACGCGCAGACCGCGGTCGAGGCGGCGATGGAAATCCATGCGGCGCTGAAGCAGGCCGGCCGGTCGGCCGACGACATCGCGCGGATCACGATCCGCACCCACGCCGCCTGCCTGCGCATCATCGACAAGTCCGGGCCGCTGAACAATCCGGCCGACCGCGACCATTGCATCCAGTACATGGTGGCGGTGCCCTTGCTGTACGGCCACCTGACCGCCGCCGACTACGAGGACGAAGCGGCGGCCGACCCGCGCATCGATGCGCTGCGCGCGAAGATCGCCTGCATCGAGGATCTGGCGCTGACGCGCGACTACCACGATCCGGCCAAGCGCTCGATCGCCAATGCGCTGACGGTCGAGCTGAATGGCGGCGAAGTGCTGCCGGAAGTGCTGGTCGAATACCCGATCGGCCATGCGCGGCGGCGCGCCGAGGGCATTCCGCTGCTGGAAGCCAAGTTCCGCACCAACCTGGCGCGCCGCTTCCCGCCGCGGCAGCAGCGCGCGATCCTGGACGTGTCGCTCGACCAGGGCCGGCTGGAAGCGATGCCGGTGCATGAATACGTCGATCTGTACGTGATCTGACGACGGTTTGCCGTGGCCGGGCGGCACCCGTCCGGCGCGGGGAAGAAAGAGCGCGACGGTCAAAGCCGCGCAGGACTGAAACATGGAGGAGACCATGCATTACGCCGAGTTCTACCAGCAGTCGATCAACGATCCCGACACCTTCTGGGCGCGCGAAGCTAGGCGCATCCACTGGGAAAAGCCGTTTTCGCAGGTGCTCGACTATTCGCGGCCGCCGTTCGCGCGCTGGTTCGTCGGCGGCACCACCAACCTCTGCTACAACGCGGTCGACCGCTGGGCCGACAGCCAGCCGGACACGGCGGCGCTGATCGTGATCTCGACCGAGACCAACAGCGAGAAGGTCTACAGCTTCGCCGACCTGCGCGCCGAGGTGCAGCGGGTGGCGGCGATGCTGCAGTCGCAGGGCGTTGGCCGCGGCGACCGCGTGCTGCTGTACATGCCGATGATCGCCGAGGCGATCTGCACGATGCTGGCCTGCGCGCGCATCGGCGCGATCCATTCGGTGGTGTTCGGCGGCTTTGCCGCCAACAGCCTGGCGACCCGCATCGACGACGCCCGGCCGAAGCTGATCGTGTCGGCCGACGCCGGCTCCAGGGGCGGGCGCGTGGTGCCGTACAAGGGCTTGCTGGACGAGGCGATCGATCGCGCCAAGCACAAGCCGGCGGCGGTGCTGCTGGTCGACCGCGGCCTGGCGCCGATGACGCGGGTGGCAGGGCGCGACCTCGACTATGCCGAGCTGCGCGCGGCGCACATGGACGCCAGGGTGCCGGTGACCTGGCTGGAATCGAACGAAGTGTCGTACATCCTGTACACCTCCGGCACCACCGGCAATCCGAAGGGCGTGCAGCGCGACGTCGGCGGCTACGCGGTGGCATTGGCGGCGTCGATGGATCACATCTTCTGCGGCAAGCCGGGCGAAGTGTATTTCTCCACTTCCGACATCGGCTGGGTGGTCGGCCATTCGTACAACGTCTACGGGCCGCTGTTGGCCGGCATGGGCTCGGTGATCTACGAAGGGCTGCCGGTGCTGGCGACCACGCCGCCGGACGCCGGCATCTGGTGGCGCATCGTCGAGAAATACCGCGTCACGCGGATGTTCTCGGCGCCGACCGCGGCGCGCGTGCTGAAGAAGCAGCCGCAGGAATTCATGACGAAATACGATATTTCCTCGCTCAAAACCCTGTACCTGGCCGGCGAACCGCTGGACGAATCGACCTCGCAGTGGATAGCCGACGCGCTCGGCGTGCCGATCGTCGACAACTACTGGCAGACCGAAACCGGCTGGCCGATCCTGACCGTGGCCAAGGGCGTCGAGGATACGCCGACGCGCCTCGGCAGCCCCGGCCTGCCGATGTATGGCTACAAGGTCAAGCTGTTGAGCGAAGCCACGGGCGCCACCTGCGGCACCAACGAGAAGGGCGTGCTGGTGATCGACGGCCCACTGCCGCCGGGCTGTATGCAGACCGTGTACGGCGACGACGAACGCTTCGTCAATACCTACTGGTCGACCTTCGCCCAGTTCGATCCGCCGCAGCAGGTGTATTCGACCTTCGACTGGGGCATCCGCGACGCCGACGGCTATTACTTCATCCTCGGCCGCACCGACGACGTCATCAATGTCGCCGGCCACCGGCTCGGCACGCGCGAGATCGAGGAAAGCATTTCCAGCCATCCGAACGTGTCGGAAGTCGCGGTGGTCGGCGTGCAAGACCAGGTCAAGGGACAGGTCGCGGTGGCGTTCGCGATCCTGAAGAATGCCGACGCGGTTGGCACCGAGGCCGGCCGCAAGGCGCAGGAAGCGGAAATCATGGACGTGGTGGCAAAGCAGCTGGGCGCGCTCGGCAAGCCGGCGCGCGTGCACTTTGTCACGCTGCTGCCGAAGACGCGTTCCGGCAAGCTGCTGCGGCGCTCGATCCAGGCGCTGTGCGAAGGGCGCGACCCGGGCGACCTGACCACCATCGAGGATCCGAGTTCGCTGCAGCAGATTCGGGCGGCAGTGGCCGGGTAGGCGGCCTGCGGCAATCGCGCGGCGACGCGGCTCGGCAGCGCCGACACCGAACCCGCATCAGCGGCAATTCCGCATGGAGGTCATGGAATGGCGCAAACGGCGACCAGCGAGGACGAACCGGCAGCGCAACGGATCGACGAACAGATCGCCCGGCTTGGCGGCTGGCGCGGCGATACCTTGCGCGCGGTACCGCACTTGATACGGGCGGCCGACCCGGACATCGTCGAGAAATGCAAGTGGGCCACGCCGAGCAATCCGGCCGGCGTGCCGGTATGGTCGCACGCCGGCATCGTCTGCACCGGCGAATCGTACGCGGCCAAGATCAAGCTGACCTTCGCGCGCGGCGCGGCGCTGCCGGACCCGGCCGGGCTCTTCAATGCCAGCCTGGACGGAAACACGCGGCGCGCCATCGACCTGCACGAAGGCGACCGGATTGACGAGGCGGCGTTCCAGGCGCTGGTGCGCGACGCGGTCGCCCTGAACGTAGCGGCTGCGCAGGGCAGCCGGAAGTGCTCGCGCTAGCGGCTGGCGGATTGTTTAATGCCTGGAGTATGAAGTAAAAATGGCCGATTGGCGTCCGGTATGTGGCGCCTATATGGGGAGTATGTTCAGGAT
>JBATWJ010000011.1:0-1759 GCA_049672545.1 Burkholderiaceae bacterium | reverse complement strand
GGCCGCCACCGCCCTTTGACAGCCTGGCCTGCGACTCCATCGGCGCATAGCACAAGCCCTGGTCGGCGCAGCCCTGCGAGCCGACCACCAGCGTGAAGGCGCCGTCGGCCTCGACCGGGATCGTGATGGTGACGCGGCCGCGGTAGGTTTCGACGTCCTTCTGGAAAGTCTGGTCGAACGTGACCTTGCCGGCCGGCATCTGCGGCTGCCCGAGGCGGGCGCCGTCGGCGCGGAACTGGAAGCGCTCGCGGTACATGTAGTAGCCGTCGGCGATCGCATAGGTGACGGCCACGGTCTGGGCATCGACCATCTTGGCGGAAAAGCGGAACGCCGCCTCCGGGTCCAGGTAATCATCGGCCGCGTGCGCCGGCGACGCCAGCGATACCAGAATGGCCAGCAAGGCCAGCAGCAGCGCCACCAGAGGCGCGGTCGAACGGGTCAAGTGCATTTGCTTCATCTCAAATCTTTACGTCTTTTGCGCATTCCTGCGCAATCCAGTCCAGGTAGGCCGGCAGGCCGGCGACGATCGGCAGCGCGATGATTTCCGGCAACGCGTACGGGTGGGCGGCGCGCAGCGCCGCTTCCAGTTCGTCGTAGCGGCCGGCGCCGGTCTTGATCAGCAGTGTGGTTTCTTCCGCCTGCTCCAGCGCGCCCTGCCAGCGATAGACGGACTTTACCGCGGGCAGGATATTCACGCACGCCGCCAATCCCTGCTGCACCAGGCTGCGTGCCAGCGCCTCGGCGCCGGCGGCGTCCGGCATGTTGGTCAGTACCAGCAGCGCTTGCGTCATCGCACCTCCTCGGTCATGGTTCAAGTCAGCAGGCGGCGCCGCGTCAGCACCGCCGCTAGGTAAAAGCCGCCCAGGCAATACGCCGCCAGCGTCGCCAACTGCAGCACCGGCGCCGCCGGCCAGCCGCCCAGCAGCAGCGGCCGCACCAGTTGCACCGCCGCATGCAGCGGCAGCGCCTGCGCCAGCAGTTGCAGCCCGCCAGGCAGTTGCGCGGTCGGGTAATAGACGCCGGACAGGAAGATCATCGGCGTCAGGGCCAACGTGAAATAGTAGGTGAAAAAATCGTAGTTCTGCGCCAGCGCGTTGACCACCAGCCCGAGCGACGCGAAGGTCATGCCGATCAGGAACAATAGCGGCAGCACCAGCAGCGTCTGCGGATGCAAGCCGATCCCCAGTAGGAAGATCACGCCGAGGATGGCGATGCCGGAAAACACCGCCTTGGTCGCGGCCCACAGCATTTCCGCCAGCAGCACGTCGTCCAGCGCCAGCGGCGCATTCAGCAGCGCATCCCAGCTGCGCTGCACGTGCATGCGCGAAAACGCCGAATACAGCGCCTCGAACGACGCCGCCATCATCACCGACATGCAGATCGAGCCGGACGCCAGGTATTCGATGTACGGAATGCCGTCGATGTCGCGCAGCAGGCTGCCGAGGCCGTAGCCGAACGCGATCAGCGTGATCAGCGGGTCGGCGATATTGCCCAGCACGCTGGCCGCCGCCAGCTTCTTCCAGACCAGGAAATTGCGTTGCCAGATCGGCCAGAAGCGGCGCGACAGCGTCGGCAAGGCGTAGGTTTCGGCGCTCATGTCGGGTCCCCGGGTCAATCGCGGATCTCGCGCCCGGTCAGCTTCAGGAACAGGTCCTCCAGGTTGGCCGGCCGGTGGATGTAGCGCACGCCACGCGCCGCCTGCAGGCTGGCCAACAGCGGCGCCGCATCGTCGGTGTAGCAGAACACGGTTTCGCCGCTG
>JBATWJ010000010.1:0-4010 GCA_049672545.1 Burkholderiaceae bacterium | reverse complement strand
CGTACGGCCGGCGCGCTGACCGTGCGCGTGCTGCCGTTCGTCGCACAGCCGGACTACGACCGGCTGCTGTGGGCCTGCGATGTGAATTTCGTGCGCGGCGAGGACTCGTTCGTGCGCGCGCAATGGGCCGGCCGGCCGTTCGTCTGGCATATCTATCCGCAGGACGAAAACCTGCATCACAAGAAATTGCGCGCGTTCCTGCAGCGCCATGCCGGCGGCATCGACAGCCTGGCGGCTTTTTCCTGGTACTGGAATGGCGCCAGCGAGCAGGGCGACTGCGCCGAGCTGTGGCGGCACTTTTCCGCCGACATGCCGGCGATGCGCGCCAGGATGGCGGAATGGCAGGACGAAGTGCTGACGCACGGCGACCTGGCCGGCAATCTGCTGAAATTCGCCGCAACTCTGCGCTCGTCGTTGGTGGTGGCAAACGAGGTATAATGTGCGGTTAAATTTTTCCGCAGTTTCGATCAGGTGAGTGCCGCCCACGCGCTGACCATGAGACGACGGATGATCTTACGCAATTCCTTTTTTACGTACATTCACTATGAAACCAGCAAAAGAAGTCCGCGTCGGCAACATCATCATGGTCGACGGCAAGCCCTTTATCGTGCTGCGCTCCGACGTCAACGGTTCCAGCCGCACCGGCTTTACCTACAAGTGGAAGATGAAGAATCTTCTGACCAACGCGCCGCTGGAAAACGTGTTCCGTGGCGACGACAAGTTCGACGTCGTCGTGCTCGACAAGAAGCCGGTCACCTATTCGTATTTCGCCGATCCGCTGTACGTGTTCATGGACGAGGAATACAACCAGTACGAAATCGAGGAAGAAAACCTCGGCGACGCGCTGCACTACCTGAAGGACGGCATGGAATGCGAAGCGGTCTTCTATGAAGGCAAGGCGATCTCGGTGGAACTGCCGATCACCATCGCGCGCAAGGTCGTGTATTCGGAGCCGGCGGTCAAGGGCAACACGTCCGGCAACGTGCTGAAGGAAGCCAAGATCGAAAACGCGATCGAAGCGCATTCGCACATCGTCCAGGTGCCGCTGTTCGTCAGCACCGACGACGTGATCGAAATCGATACCCGTACCAACGAGTACAAGCGGGTCGTGCGCAGCTGAGGCTGAAGCGTCTGCAACCAGAAAACGCTGCCATGATCGGCAGCGTTTTTTTATCGCTCGGTTTCCCTATAATGATGGGAGTATTTTCAGATCCGCAGCACTGACGCCAGGAATTGAGTTATTTTTCGGCATACTCTGCCTATAGTGCAAGATGGCCGGCTCAATCGCTGCTCGGCGACAGGCGGAAGCGCACCACGCGCGGGTCGTTGCGCACGTCTTCGACCAGCAGCCGGATATTGCCGGGCTGGTCCGTGCGCAAGGTGGCATGGTATTCGAACAGGTCGCCATCCAGGATGCTGTAGGCCATTTCCTGCGCATCCAGCCCCAGCTTTGCCAGCCGCTCGGTGATCGCCTGTTCGGGCGGTGCGTCGGCACGCAGGAAGCCGATCGACAGGTGCGTGTATTGGTTCGATGGCATCATCGATTCGATCCGCTTGAATACCGACAACACGATCAGCGTCAGCCCGGTGCCGGCCGCGCCCAGCAGGTAAAAGCCGGTGCCGAACAGGACGCCGATCGCCGACACCACCCAGATGCAGGCGGCGGTGGTCAGCCCGCGCACGGTGAAGCCGTCGCGGAAGATCACGCCGGCGCCGAGAAAGCCGACGCCGGTGACGATGCCCTGCACCACGCGGCTTGGGTCGACCCGGGCCCAGGCGTCGATCGGCGGACTCCAGTCGTGCGGATTGGTGGTCGCCACCATCAGCAGGCAGGAGCCCAGCGCCACCAGCGAAAAGGTACGGAAGCCGGCGGCGCGGCCATGGTAGCTGCGCTCCAGTCCGATCAGCCCGCCGGCCAGCAGCGCGGCCAGGATTTGTCCCAGCATGGTGATGGCGACGTGCCAGTCGGTAGTGGTGATGAAATCGGGCATGGTATTCCTTGAACGGCAAATCATGACAACGGCTGGCGCTGAAGCAAGCTCATGGTAGCGCTTCTGTTCCTGCGCGCAACAGCCGGAGTTGAGGCGATATGCAAAAAAAAACCGGCTGCATCGCAGCCGGCCGAATACAGTATTGCGGCTGGGCGCTATTCCGGCGCCACCTGCAGGATCAGCTTGCCGAAGTTCTTCCCTTCGAACAGCATCAGCAGCGCCTCGGGGAATGTTTCCAGCCCCTGCACGATGTCTTCGCGCGTCTTGAAGCTGCCTTCCTTCATCCACT
This sequence comes from Burkholderiaceae bacterium, assembly GCA_049672545.1. Taxonomy (GTDB): domain Bacteria; phylum Pseudomonadota; class Gammaproteobacteria; order Burkholderiales; family Burkholderiaceae_D; genus DATJCV01. The sequence goes on along the minus strand of JBATWJ010000010.1, from coordinate 1,730 downwards.
GCGCCATCTGCGCCGCGCCTTCGGCGTAGCGGTCGGCGTAGTCGAACACAACGATGCCTTCCATGCGCGCCCGATTGACCAGCAGCGACAGGTAGTTGGCCGGGCCCTTGACCGGGGTGGTGGTGTTGTACTGCGAGATCGCGCCGCAGATGACGATGCGCGCCTTCAGGTTGATGCGGGTCAGCACGGTGTCGAGGATGTCGCCGCCGACGTTGTCGAAATAGACATCGACGCCGTTCGGGCAATGGGTCTTCAGACCGTCGCGCACCGAGCCGCTCTTGTAGTCGATGCAGGCATCGAAGCCGAGTTCGTTGACGACGAAATCGCATTTCTCCTTGCCTCCAGCGATGCCGACCACGCGGCAGCCCTTGTGCTTGGCGACCTGGCCGACGGTCTGGCCGACCGCGCCGGCGGCACCCGAGACCACCACGGTTTCGCCGGCTTTCGGCTGGCCGACCTCCAAGAGGCCGAAGTAGGCGGTCATGCCCGGCATGCCGAGTGCGTTCAGGTATTTCGGCAGCGGCGCCAGGCGCGCATCGACCTTGTAGAAGCCGGCGGTCTTGTCGTCGGCGGCGCCGGCCCAGTAGCGCTGCACGCCGATGGCGCCGGACACGGTGTCGCCGACCGCGAACTTCGGCGATTTCGACGCCAGCACGCGGCCGATGCCGCCGGCGCGCATCACTTCGCCGATCGCCACCGGGCGGATGTAGGACTTGCCTTCGTTCATCCAGCCGCGCATCGCCGGGTCGAGCGACAGGTACAGCGTCTGCACCAGGATCTCGCCGTCGCCGATGGCGCGCACCGGCTCGGTCGTGAAATCCCAGTCGCTCGGTTTCGGCAGGCCCACCGGCCGGGCGGCGAGACGGAATTGCTGATTGCTTAACTCGGCTGTCGACATGGTTTTCTCCGTTCAAATTGTGAGCAAAAGATCATATCTGAAAATTTGAACGGTCGTACTTTTTTGATTTGTAACCATGCCGGAACTTTTGCGAGGCGCCGCGCACCAACGCAGGAGTCTTGCGTGATTTACGGAAACTCTTGGTGTGCCAGCTTTCTTTCCCGCGCTGTAAAAGCATCTGGAATACCGCTTCGCCCCCGCTGTTCGCGATGCCGGGCCGTGGCTGCCAACGCTGCGCCCGCATCGCCCATGTTCATTAATCCTAGGAGATACCATGCTTCGCTCTGAAACGCTTTTCGGCAAACGGGACAGCTCGACCCCCAATTCCCCGCTCGGCGGCGTCAACAGCCTGACGTCCGGCGGCAGCGCCAGCATCACCAAGCCGACCTATCCGGCCAGCAGCCCGACGCAGCCGGCGCCGGCCGCGTCGACTGCCAGCACCAACGAAGTCGGCAGCAAGCTGATCGTCGGCCCCAACATCAAGCTGAAGGGCGTCGAAATCACCGATTGCGATACGCTGGTGGTCGAAGGCCGGGTCGAGGCAACGATGGATTCGCGCGTGATCCAGATCGCCGAAATCGGTGCCTTCAAGGGTTCGGCCGAGATCGACATCGCCGAAATCCGCGGCGAATTCGACGGCGAGCTGACGGTGCGCGAAAAGCTGGTGATCTACTCGACCGGCAAGGTGTCCGGCAAGATCCGCTATGGCCGCGTGGTGATCGAAGAGGGCGGCCAGCTGACCGGCGAAGTGCAGGTCGGCACCGGCTCCAAGGCAGTGGCGGTGGCCAAGGCGGCGGCATCCTGATCCGGCTTCCCGCCTGAGCCGCTCGAC
>JBATWJ010000009.1:0-2563 GCA_049672545.1 Burkholderiaceae bacterium | reverse complement strand
GTCCTCGGCGCCGAGGCCGGCGCACAGCTGCACGTGCACCGCATCGGCGCTGGCGACGGTGGCAACCATCGAATTACTTCAGCGCCGCCGTCACCACCATTTCGACCAGCCAGCCGGTCTTGGCCAGCTTGGCCTCGACGGTGGCGCGCGGCGGCGCATGGCCGTCCGCCACCCATTCGTCCCACACCGCGTTCATGCCGGGAGCATCCTTGATGTCGGCCAGGAAGATCTGGCACATCAGGATGCGCGATTTGTCGCTGCCGGCTTCATTCAGCAGGCGGTCGACGTGCCCCAGCACTTCGCGCGTCTGACCTTCGATGTTGTGGCTGGTGTCTTCGGCCACCTGGCCAGCCAGATAGACGGTGCCGTTGTGGATCGCGGCTTCCGACAGCCGCTTGCCGACGTGCAGGCGTTGAATGTCCATGTTGCCCTCTCTCGATGCGCCGGCACTAGGCCAGCAGGAAGCGGCGCGCGATCTCGATCTGATCGGCGTGCATGAAGGTCGGCGCATGGCCGACGCCGGGAATTTCCACCAGTTGCGCGCGCGGCCCGCGCGCGGTCATCCGCTGCGCCGTTTCCGCCGACAGCAGATCGGATTCGGCGCCGCGCACCAACAGCGTCTGGCAGCGGATCGCGTCGTAGGCGGCCCACAGCGCGGCCTCGCCCTGCCGCGCCAGCTCCGGCGTGATCGCCTTGAACGGCAGCGCCAGTTTCAGGTCGTAGTTGCGGGTCCACTGCCCGTCCTCGGTCTGGCGCAGCACGTCGCCGGCGAACTTGCGCCATTCGTCGTCGCTGTGCCGGCCGAACGACTGCGAGATCTCGCGGATGTAGGCGAGCCCCTCGTCGAAGCTGGCAAAGCGCACTTCCTGGCCGATGTAGTCGCCGATGCGCGCCAGCGCCGCCGGCTGCAGGGTCGGGCCGATGTCGTTCAGGATCAGGCGCCGCACCGGGTTGCCGGGCAGCGAGGCCAGTCCGATGCCGATCAGTCCCCCCATCGAGGTACCGAACCAGTCGACCGTTTCGGCGTCCAGCCGCGCCAGCAGCGTCACCATGTCGGCGACGTACTGCGGCACCTGATAATGCGCCGGGTCGGCCAGCGGATCGGACGGGCCGCGCCCGGCGACATACGGGCACACCACGCGGTAGTCGCCGCACAGCGCGCGCGCCAGGTGGTCGAAATCGTCGGCGACGCGGGTGACGCCATGCACGCAGACCAGCACCTTCGGGTTGCGCGGGTCGCCCCATTCCTTGTAGGTCATCCGGTGCAGGCCGGCCGGGGAAAGGCATTGCACGGTCTTGATGCGCGGTTCGGTCATAGTATTTTTACTGGATGGCGGATAACGGCATTTTACTGTCGATGCGCTTAAAATCGTGGCGAACGGTCATCAACGAAACCCACAGGAGACAGCATGCAGAATTCGCTCAAAGGAAAAACCGCCCTGGTCACCGGGTCCACGTCCGGCATCGGCCTCGGCATCGCGCGTGCGCTGGCCGCGGAAGGCGCCAACATCGTCTTCAACGGCTTCGGCGACGCCGCCGCGATCGACCGGCTGCAGTCCGAGGTCGCCGCCGAATATGGGGTGCAAACCAGTTATCACAATGCCGACATGTCGAAGCCGGCCGAGATCGAGGCGATGATGAAATTCGCCGCGGACAAATTCGGCGCGGTCGACGTGCTGGTCAACAACGCCGGCATCCAGCATGTGGCCAATATCGAGGATTTCCCGCCGGAAAAATGGGATGCGATCATCGCCATCAACCTGTCTTCGGCATTCCACACCACGCGGCTGGCGCTGCCGCAGATGAAGGCGCGCAACTGGGGCCGCATCATCAACATCGCATCGGTGCACGGCCTGGTCGGCTCGGCCCAGAAGTCGGCCTACGTCGCCGCCAAGCACGGCATCGTCGGCCTGACCAAGGTCACCGCGCTGGAAACCGCGCCGACCGGCGTCACCTGCAACGCGATCTGTCCCGGCTGGGTGCTGACGCCGCTGGTGCAGAAGCAGGTCGATGCGCGCGCGGCGCAGAGCGGCCTGTCGAACGACGAGGCCAAGAAGAGCTTGCTGGCCGAGAAGCAGCCGTCCGGCGAATTCGTCACGCCGGAACAATTGGGTGGACTGGCGGTCTTTCTTTGCAGTGCCGCGGCCAGCCAGGTGCGCGGCGTCGCGTGGAACATGGACGGCGGCTGGGCGGCGCAATAAAAGCCCGAAGATTCGCAGGCGTTTTATACTATCCTGGGTATTTTTTAAGCCGCTTACTATTTGCCCGGAATAGACCGTTTTTTCGGCATACTCCCATCCACGCTGTCCCACTTGGCATTTCCGGGAGCGTGCGATGGACGATCGAGGCAGACGGACGGCAAGCGGGGGACGGCCCGCGTGGATGACCGCGTGGGTTTTCCTGGCGGTATTTGGCATCATGCTTGCAGCCACCTCCTGCGGCGGCAGCGGCAGTGGCCCGCAGGCGGCCACGCCGGGGACACCGCCGCCGCTCACTCCCCCCGAGACGCCGCCCACCACTCCGACCGCTCCGGCCGGCGCCAGCAAGGCGGTCACGCTGCAGG
>JBATWJ010000008.1:0-5012 GCA_049672545.1 Burkholderiaceae bacterium | reverse complement strand
GCGCTTCAGCGCGCCGGTCAGCCGCGCGCTGGCCGAAGCGATCACGCTGAAGGGCGCCGGCGGCAGCGGCAAGCCGTATTTCGCCGCCGACGATCGCGAGCAGAGCGTGCATTCGGTCAGCTTCAAGCCGCCGTTCGCCGCCAACGCCGAATTCACGCTGGTCTTGCCAGAGAATTTCCGCGACCTCGAAGACCGGCCGCTGGCGAACGCCGCGATGTTTCCGCTGAAGTCGAAGACGGCCGGCTACCCGCCGCTGGCGAAGTTCGCGGCGGCGCCGTTCGGCATCCTCGAATTGAATGCCGACCCGGTGCTACCGCTGACGCTGCGCAACGTCGAGGCCAATCCACCGGCCAATCGCGGCGCGCCCGGCACGCTGGCCAGCCTGAAGGTCGAAGGCGATGCCGACATCATCGACTGGATCGCGCGCGTCGACCAATACCATGAAGGCACTATCGAGCGCGGCGAGCGGCAGGTGCAGACGCGCACGCTGCCCCTGCTGGGGCGCGCCGCCGGCGTCAGGAAGCTGAACCTGCCGCCGTCGCCCGACGCCAAGGATGGCGTGCGCCCGTTCGAAGTGATCGGCGTGCCGCTGCCGGCGCCCGGCTACTACGTGCTGGAACTGGAATCGCAGCGGCTCGGCAATGCGCTGCTGGGCGCGCCGGAGCCGATGTTCGTGCGCACCAGCGCCCTGGTGACCAACCTGGCGGTGCACGTCAAGCTCGGCCGCAGCAACGGCACGGTATGGGTGACCACGCTGGATGCCGGCAAGCCGGTGGCCGGCGCCGACGTGCGCATCTCGGATTGCTACGGTAAGGAATTGTGGCGCGGCAAGACCGGCGCCGACGGTGTCGCGCCGGTGCCGCAGGCGCTGGAGCCGTACTGCAGCCGCAGGGAAGACGATAGCGCGCCGCGTATCGGCGGCCTGTTCGTGTCGGCGCGCAAGACCGACGCGCAGGGTCGCGCCGACATGGCGTTCGCACTGACCAGCTGGAACAACGGCATTGAAAGCTGGCGCTTCAACCTGCCGACCGATACCGACCGCCGCGCCAGCGTGCGCGCGCACACCGTGTTCGACCGCACGCTGCTGCGCGCTGGTGAAACGGTGTCGATGAAGCATCTGATCCGCACCGAAACCCTGCACGGCTTCGGCCTGCTGCCGGCCGAGCGCCTGCCGACCCGGGTGCGCATCGTGCATCAGGGCAGCGGCCAGGAGTTCCAGTTTCCGCTGCGCTGGCGCGGCCGGCGTTCGGCCGAGACGGCGTTCGCGATCCCGCGCGAAGCCAGGCTCGGCCGCTACGAGGTGACGCTTGACCGTGGCCAGGTGAACGATAGCGCCGGAGCCGGCGCCGGGCAGGGCGGCGATGACGACGTCGTGGAACCGCAGGATTACGAAAATACCTATTCCAGCGGCAGCTTCCGGGTCGAGGAATTCCGGCTGCCGCTGCTGTCCGGCCGCATCACGCCGCCGAAGGGCGCGCTGGTGGCGCCGAAGGAAGTGCCGCTCGATGTGCACCTGTCTTATCTGAACGGCGGCGGCGCCGCCGGCCAGCGGGTGCAGGTCAGTAGCCTCTTGCGGACGAAGGCGCTGCATTTCGCCGGCTACGACGATTTTTCCTTCCATCTGTCCGAGGAGCGCGACGAAGACAGCGAAAGCCCGGCCGATGAGCAGAAGATCGTCGCCGACAAGCAGGCCGTCGCGCTGGACCGCAACGGCGCCGGCCGCACCGCGATCAAGAACCTGCCGCCGCTGAAGTCGCCGCAGGAGCTGCTGACCGAAATGAGCTTCGCCGATCCGAACGGCGAAATCCAGACGGTGTCGGCCGTGACGCCGCTCTGGCCGGCCGGGTTGGTGGTCGGCATCAAGAGCAGCGACTGGGTATCGGTACGCAAGAAGGCGACGCTGACCGCGGTGGCGCTGGACGTCAACGGCAAGCCGCAGGCCGGCGTGCCGGTCACGCTACGCGCGGTCGCGCAGCAGACCAGCTCGCACCGCAAGCGCATGGTCGGCGGTTTCTACACTTATGAAAACACCCGCAGCAGCAAGGACCTGGGGCAGCTCTGTTCCGGCAAGACCGATACGCGCGGCCTGCTGCTGTGCGAAGTCGAACTGGCCGAGGGCGGCAACATCATCGTCACCGCGCAGGCGAAGGATGGCGCCGGCAATGCCGCGCTGGCCAATACGTCGCTGTGGGTGATGCGCGCCGGCGAAGTCTGGTTCGACGGCGACAACCAGGACCGGATCGACATCCTGCCGGAAAAGAAGAGCTACCAGCCGGGCGAAACCGCGAAATTCCAGGTGCGCATGCCGTTCCGGCACGCCACCGCGCTGGTGGCGCTGGAACGTGAAGGCGTGCTGGAGACGCGCGTGCTCGAACTGTCCGGCAAGGATCCGAGCATCAGCCTGCCGGTCAAGGCCGAATACGGTCCCAACGTCTATGTGTCGGTGCTGGCGGTGCGCGGCCGGCTGCGCGAGGTGCCGTGGTACTCGTTCTTCAGCTGGGGCTGGAAGGAGCCGCTCAGCTGGTGGCACGAATTCCGCCACTACCAGGCACCGGGGCCAATCGTCGACCTGTCGAAGCCGGCCTGGAAGTACGGCATCGCCGAAATCGCGGTCGGCGGCGCCGCCCATGAATTGAAGGTGCAGGTCAGTTCCGACAAGCCGGCCTATCCGATCCGCGCCACCGCCAGGGTGACGATCCAGGCGACGCTGCCCGACGGCAAACCGGCGGCCGGCGCCGAAGTGGCGTTGGCGGCGGTCGACGAGGCGCTGCTGGAACTGCAGCCGAACACCAGTTGGGATGTGCTGGCCGCGATGCTGCAGCGGCGCAGCTACGGCGTCGAGACCGCCACCGCGCAGATGCAGGTGGTCGGCAAGCGTCACTACGGGCGCAAGGCCATCCCGGCCGGCGGCGGCGGCGGCAAGGCGCCGACGCGCGAACTGTTCGACACGCTGCTGCTGTGGCAGCCGGCGCTGGTGCTGGACGCCAACGGCCGCGCGCAGGTCGACGTGCCGCTGAACGATGCGCTGACCGGTTTCCGCATCGTCGCGGTCGCCGACAGCGGCGCCGGCCTGTTCGGCACCGGCCGCGCCAGCATTCGCTCGACCCAGGACCTGCAGCTGATTTCCGGCCTGCCGCCGCTGGTGCGCGAGGGCGACAGCTTCAGCGCGATGCTGACGCTGCGCAATACCACCGAGCGCGCGATGCAGGTGACGGTGGAGGCAAAGTTCGGCGCGCCGGCGACCCAGCTGGAACCGAAAAAGCTGGACATCGCCGCTGGCCAGTCGGCTGAACTGAACTGGCCGGTCACGGTGCCGGCCGACGTCGCGCAGCTGGCGTGGGAAGTGGCGGCGCAGGAGCAGGGCGGCGCCAAGGTGCGCGACGCCATCCGTGTGACGCAGAAGGTGGTGCCGGCGGTGCCAGTCACGGTGCAGCAGGCGACGCTGTTCCAGCTTGACCATGCGGCCAGTCTGCCGCTGGCGCCGCCGGCTGGCAGCCTGCCCGGACGCGGCGGCATCGCCGTCGCGCTGGCGCCGAGGCTGGCCGGCGGCAGTGCCGGGTTGCGCCGCTACTTCGAGGCCTATCCGTATTCCTGCCTGGAACAGAAGGCATCGCGCGCGATCGGGCTGAAGGACGACGCGCTGTGGCAGCGCCTGATGACCGAGCTGCCGACCTACCTGGATGGCGACGGCCTGGTCTACTACTATCCGCCGCGCGACGGCGGCGCCAACGGCGGCAGCGACGCGCTGACCGCGTATCTGCTGGCGGTCGCGCAGGAAGCGAATTTCGCGTTGCCGCAGCAGGCGCGTGAGCGCATGCTGGCCGGTTTGGAAGCCTTCGTCGAAGGCCGGCTGGTGCGCGAGCACTGGTCGCCGAAGAAGGATCTGGAAGTGCGCAAGCTGGCAGCGCTGGAAGCACTGTCGCGCTACGGCCGCGCGCGGCCGGACATGCTCGGTTCGATCCAGGTCGCGCCCAACTTGTGGCCGACTTCGGCGGTGCTCGACTGGATCGCGCTGCTGCGCCGGCTGCCGGCAATTGCCGAGCGCGACCAGCGGCTGCAGGAAGCCGATCAGATCGTGCGCGCGCGCCTGAACTACCAGGGCACGCGGCTCGGTTTTTCCAGCGAAGCCGGCGATTACTGGTGGTGGCTGATGGCCAGCGGCGACAGCAACGCCACCCGCCTGATCCTGACCGTGCTGGACGATCCGGCCTGGCGCGACGATCTGCCGAAACTGCTGGCCGGTGCGCTGGCGCGCCAGCAGCGCGGCCACTGGGCCACCACCACCGCCAACCTGTGGGGCACGCTGGCGCTGGACAAGTTCGGCCGCAAGTTCGAGGCCGACAAGGTCGGCGGCACCACCCGCGCCACGCTGGACGGGACGGCCAGCGCCACCGCCAGCCAGAGCTTCGCCTGGACCGCCGGCGGCGCACAGGGCGGGCAACTGATGCTGCCATGGCCGGGCAACGGCAATGGCAATCGCGGCGGCGAACTGAAGCTGACGCACGACGGCAGCGGCAAGCCGTGGGCCACGGTGCAGAGCCTGGCGGCGCTGCCGCTGGCCGCGCCGTTCTCCAGCGGCTACCGGATCGCCAAGAGCGTCACGCCGGTCGGGCAGAAGGAGAAGGGCGCTGCCGCGCGCGGCGACATCTACCGCGTCGAGTTGGCGATCGACGCCCAGGCCGACATGAGCTGGGTGGTGGTGCACGATCCGATTCCGGCCGGCGCCACGCTGCTCGGTTCCGGCCTCGGGCGCGACTCGGCGATCGCTGCCGGTGGCGAGCGTGCCAGCGGTAGCGCATGGCTGGCGTACGAAGAGCGCAGTTTCGAGTTCTTTCGCGCCTATTACCAGTTCGTTCCGAAGGGCAAATTCACGCTCAGCTATACCTACCGGCTCAACAATGCCGGCCGCTTTCAGCTGCCGCCGACCCGGGTCGAGGCGCTGTATGCGCCGGAAATGTTCGGCGAGCTGCCGAATCCGCTGCTGGCGGTGAAGCAGTGACGAGGCGGCCGGC
>JBATWJ010000007.1:0-4811 GCA_049672545.1 Burkholderiaceae bacterium | reverse complement strand
ACCACAGCATGAAGGCCGCCGCCAGCACGCAGCCGCCGGTCAGCGTCGCCTGCGCGCCGAAGCGGCGCATCAGCGGCGGCGTCATCAGCGCGCCGATCAGGTAGCCGAGCGCGTTGCCGGTATTCATCGCGCCGGCCAGCAGATAGCTCCAGCCGAGGTCGTCGCGCATCGGCGGCAGCAGCAGCGCATACGAGAAGCGCGTCAGGCCGAGCGACACCGCGGCGCCGAGCGACAGCGCCAGCGCGGTCAGGAACGGATGCCGCAAGGCCGGCCCGGCGCGCTGCGGCATTTCATTGTTATGGGGAGTATGCATGAAAATCGGCCTATCTCGGAGAGTTGGTGCGCGGGTTTAAAAATACTCCCCTGTTCGTAAAAATCCTACTTCTGGCCGACGGCGCTCCGCAGCGGCGACGCCGGCAGCACCAGCGCCATCGCCAGCAACACCAGCGCGGCGCCGGCCAGCATCGACGGCTGGACCGCTTCGGCCAGGAACAGCACACCCCACAGCATCGAAAACAGCGGGATCAGGAAGGATACCGACATCGCGCGCGTCGGCCCGATGCGCATGATCAGCGGGATGAACAGCACCTGTGCCAGCGCCGACGACAGCAGCGCCAGCGCCGCCACACTGGCCAGCGCGGCCGACGACGGCGCCGCCGGCGGCAGCGAGAACGGCAGCGCCGGCAGCAGAAACAGCGCACCCCAGACGATCGAGCCGGTGGCCATCGCGATCGGGTCGATGGCGTATTTGCCAGGATGGCGCGTCAGCCGCTGCACGATGATCGCCGACACCGCGTACGATGCCGCCGCGCCGAGGGCGGCGGCGGCGGCCAGCAGCGTTTTTACGTTCAACGCCAGCGCGCCGGCGCCGACCAGCACGGCGACGCCGGCGATTCCCAGTGCCAGCCCGACGCCCTTCTTCAGCGTCAGCCGCTCGGCCAGCCAGAAGATCGACAGCACGGCGCCGAACAGCGGCGCGGTACTGTTCAGCAGCGCCGAATAGGCGGCCGGCAGATGCAGCGCGGCGAACGAGAAGCATAAAAACGGCAGCGCCGCCGCGGTCAGGCCGACCAGCGCGTACGGCTTCAGGTTGCGCCGCCAGTCGAGCGCGACGCCGGTCGCCGTCGCATAGCCGAACAGCGCGATGCCGGCCAGGCCGACGCGCAGCACGGCGGTCAGCATCGGCCCCAGTTCGGGCGCCGCGATGCGCAGGAAGATGAAGGACCCGCCCCAGACGGCAGCAAGGAAGAACAGCTTGGCGAGATCGGGCAGGGGCATGAAAATATTTTCGTCGGCGGCGAAAAACGAACGCCCGATCGATTGTAGCACCGGCATAATGACGGTTGCATGAAGGCAATTGTGGCGCCAGCCGCTCTTGTGCGGCCGGAATCGAACCGCTACACTACAAAGCCATTAACCGACCGATCGGTCGGTGAATCCGGGCAACCGAGCAATCCCCAAGAAGCAATCGAGATACGGAGACAATCTGATGAAGCTCAAACTACTGCACGCTGTCCTGCCGTCGCTGCTGGCAGTGGCGTTTTCCAGCGCCGCCACGGCCCAGATCAAGGTCGGCGTGACGGTGTCCGCCACCGGCCCGGCGGCCTCGCTCGGCATTCCGGAAAAGAACACCTTCGCGCTGCTGCCGAAGGAAATCGCCGGCAAGAGCGTCGAGTACATCGTGCTCGACGACGCCTCCGACACCACCACCGCGGTCAAGAACACGCGCAAGCTGATCTCCGAAGACAAGGTCGACCTGGTGGTCGGCTCCACCGTCACCCCGAACTCGCTGGCGATGATCGACGTCGTCGCCGAGGCGCAGACGCCGATGATCTCGATGGCGGCGTCGTCGCTGATCGTCGAGCCGGTCGACGCCAAGCGCCACTGGGTATTCAAGACCCCGCAGAACGATTCGCACATGGCGACCGCGATCACCGGCCACATGGCCGATCACGGCATCAAGCGCGTCGCCTTCATCGGCTTCGCCGACGCCTACGGCGAAGGCTGGTACAAGGAATTCGCCAAGCTGGCCGACCTGCGCAAGATCGAGGTGATCGCCAACGAGCGCTATGCCCGCACCGACACCTCGGTCACCGGCCAGATCCTGAAGATCATGGGCTCCAACCCGGACGCGGTGCTGATCGCCGGTTCCGGCACCCCGGCCGCGCTGCCGCAGAAGACGCTGAAGGAGCGCGGCTACAAGGGCGTGATCTACCAGACCCACGGCATCGCCAACAACGACTTCCTGCGCGTCTGCGGCAAGGATTGCGAAGGCACCTGGCTGCCGTCCGGCCCGCTGCTGGTGGCCGAGCAGCTGCCCGATTCCAACCCGATCAAGAAGTCGGCGATCAAGTACAAGACCGCCTATGAAAAGGCGTACGGCGCCGGCAGTGTCTCCACCTTCGGCGGCCACGCCTGGGACGCCGGCCAACTGCTGGCGGCGGCGGCGCCGGAAGCGCTGAAGAAGGCGCAGCCGGGCACGCCGGAATTCCGCAAGGCGCTGCGCGACGCGCTGGAAAACGTCAAGGACATGCCGGGCGCGCACGGCATCTTCTCGATGGGTCCGAAGGACCACCTCGGGCTCGACCAGCGCGCGCGCGTGATGGTGCAGATCGTCAACGGCAAATGGAAGCTGGCCGGCGCCGCCGACTGAGGCGGCAGGGCGGATTCGGCCACGACTGATCCGGTCGGACCGAATCCGTTGTAGCATCCGGAGCCAAGGCGCGATACCGATCGCGCCTTTTTATTGAGCCCCGCCTTTCTTCATCGCTGCAAGCAACCGGGAACCGGAATGGATTTTTCAATTGCCGCCATCCTCGCGCAGGACGGCATCACCAGCGGCGCCATCTATGCGCTGCTGGCGCTGGCGCTGGTGCTGGTGTTTTCGGTCACGCGCGTGATCTTCATTCCGCAGGGCGAATTCGTCGCCTACGGCGCACTGACGCTGGCGGCGATGCAGTCGGACAAATTCCCGCAGTCGGCCACACTGCTGCTGGCGATGGGCGTGCTGACCTTCGTCTACGAAGCGGTCGCCACGCTGCGCAGCGCCGAGCGGCGGCGCCAGGCGCCGCGGGCGCTAGCGATTGCTGCCGCCAAGTTCGTCCTGTTTCCGGCCGCGCTCTATCTGTTGACGCGGGCGGTGGCCGGCGCTGCGCTGCCGCTGTTCTGGCAGGTGATGCTGACGCTGGCGATCGTGATCCCGATGGGACCGATGGTGTACCGGCTGGCGTTCCAGCCACTGGCCGAAGCCAGCACGCTGGTGCTGTTGATCGTCGCCGTCGGCGTGCACTTCGCACTGACCGGGCTGGGCCTCTTGATGTTCGGCGCCGAGGGTTCGCGCACCACGCCGTTTTCCGATGCCCGCTTCGAGATCGGCGCGCTGGCGATCACCGGTCAGAGCATCGTCATCGTCGGCGTCTCGGTGCTGCTGATCGTCGCGCTGTACTTGTATTTCGAGCGCACGCTGTCGGGCAAGGCGCTGCGCGCGACCGCCGTCAACCGGCTCGGCGCGCGCCTGGTCGGCATCGGCACCACCCAGGCCGGGCGGCTGGCGTTCGTGCTGGCGGCGGCGATGGGCGCGCTGTGCGGCGTCTTGATCGCGCCGCTGACCACCGTCTATTACGACAGCGGCTTCCTGATCGGCCTGAAGGGCTTCGTCGGCGCCATTATCGGTGGCATGGCGAGCTATCCGGTGGCGGCCGCCGGCGCCATCCTGGTCGGCCTTTTGGAATCGTATTCGTCGTTCTGGGCCAGTGCCTTCAAGGAAGTAATCGTGTTCACGCTGATCATCCCGGTGCTGCTGTGGCGCTCGCTATCGTCGCGCCAAGTCGAGGAGGAGGAAGAGTGATGAGCAAGTCCTTCCTCGTCTTCATCGTCGCGGCAGCGCTGCTGCCGATCCTGCCGACGCCGGAATTCTGGATCACATTGGCCAACTACATCGGCCTGTACGCGATCGTCGCCTTGGGTCTGGTGCTGCTGACCGGTGTCGGCGGCCTGACCTCGTTCGGCCAGGCGGCCTTCGTCGGCCTCGGCGCCTATTCGACCGCCTACCTGACCACGCATTTCGGATTGTCGCCGTGGCTCGGGCTGGTCGCCGGCCTTGTCATCACCGCTGGCGCCGCCTTCGCGCTGGGCGCGATCACGATGCGGCTGTCCGGCCACTACCTGCCGCTGGGCACCATCGCCTGGGGTCTGTCGTTGTTTTTCCTGTTCGGCAACCTGGAATTCCTCGGCAAGTACGACGGCCTGAACGGCATCCCGTCGATCGGCGTGTTCGGCCTGTCGCTCGACAGCGGGCGCGAGATCTATTACCTGATCTGGCTGGTGGTGATCCTGGCGGTGATCGCGCTGCAAAATCTGCTCAATTCGCGCCCGGGCCGCGCGATCCGCGCGCTGAAGGGCGGCGGCGTGATGGCCGAAGCGATGGGCGTCAACACCGCCTGGATGAAGATCGTGATCTTCGTCCTCGCCGCGCTGCTGGCCTGCATCTCCGGCTGGCTGTACGCGCACCTGCAGCGCGCGGTGAACCCGACGCCGTTCGGGCTGAACGCCGGCATCGAATACCTGTTCATGGCGGTGGTCGGCGGCGCCGGTTATGTCTGGGGGGCGATCCTCGGCTCCACGCTCTTGACCCTGCTGAAGGACCAGCTGCAGTCGATCCTGCCGGCGCTGTTGGGCAGTAACGGCAACTTCGAGACGATCGTGTTCGGCATCATGATGGTGCTGCTGCTGCAGCGCGCGCGCGACGGTATCTGGCCGTTCATCCGGCGCCGCTTCCCGCGCAAGCCGGTGGCAACCGCGCCGGCGGCGGC
>JBATWJ010000006.1:0-1889 GCA_049672545.1 Burkholderiaceae bacterium | reverse complement strand
GGATACCGCCAGGCTGCCGTTCGATGGGGCGCCGCCCAGCACCGGCACGATGCGCGTGGCCAGCTGCAGCTCGATGCGGTTGGCGGCCGGCTGCAGCGTCACGCGCGGCTGCGACAGCGTGACGTCGAACAGCGCCAGGTAGCGGTCGTCGTACGGGAAATGCCGCTCCAGCTCCTGCTGCAGGCGCGGCAGCGGCAGATTCACTTCGCGCGCGCCGAACAGCGCCGAACAGCCGGCCAGCATCAGCAGCAATACCGGCAGCACCAGCCGCGCCAATGTCTTCATCGTAAATCCTCTCCGTCATTCATAGCGCAGCGCCTCGATCGGCAGCAGCCGCGACGCCTTCTTCGCCGGATAGAAACCGAAGAAGATGCCAATCGCCGCCGAGAAGCCGACCGCCAGTACGATCGACTCCGGCGACAGTTTGGTGGCCCAGCCGGCGAAGGCGCCGATCGCGTAGGAGCCGGCCACGCCCAGCACGATGCCGATCAGGCCGCCGATCGACGACAGCGTGATCGCCTCCACCAGGAATTGCGTCAGGATGTCCGAGCCGCGCGCGCCGACCGCCATGCGCAGGCCGATTTCGCGCGTGCGTTCGGTGACCGACACCAGCATGATGTTCATGATGCCGATGCCGCCGACCAAGAGCGACACCGACGCCACCGCCGCCAGCAGCAGGGTCATCACGCGCGATGACTCCTCCTGCGCGGCCAGCATCTCGGTCAGGTTACGCAGCGTGAAGGCGTCGTCCTGGCCCGGCTGGGTACGCTGGCGCTGGCGCATCAGCGCCCGGATCTTGTCCTCGGCGTCCTGCATGCTGGCGCCTTCCTGCACCTTGACCTGGATCGTGCCGACCCGCCGCAGCTTGCCCTGGGTATTGCCGAACAGGCGATTGCGCGCGGTCGACAGCGGCACCATCACGACATCGTCCTGGTCGGTGCCCATCATGCTCTGGCCCTTGCTGGCGAGCACGCCGATCACCATGAACGGCACGTTCTTGACACGGATCGTCTGGTCCATCGGGTCCATGTCGCCGAACAGCTGGTTCGCCACCGTCTGCCCGATCACCACCACCTTGGCGGAACCGGCCATCTCGGCCGGCTCGAAGATGCGGCCGGCCGCCAGCGGCCAGTCGCGCGCCTCCAGGTAATCCGGGGTGATGCCGTAGATTTGCGTGGCCCAGTTGCTGCTGCCGGCGATCAGCTGGCCGGAGCTGCGCGAGGACGGCGCCGCCACCTGCACTTCCGGTACTTCGTTGGCGATCGCGACCGCATCGTCCTCGGTCAGGTTCTGGTTGGCGCCGGCGCCCAGACGCACACCGGAAGCAGTGGTCGAACCCGGAATGATGATCATCAGGTTCGAGCCGAGGCTGTTGATCTGGTCCTGGATGCGCGCCTGCGCGCCGCCGCCGACCGCGATCATCGTGATCACCGCCGCCACCCCGATGATGATGCCGAGCATGGTCAGCATCGAGCGCAGCAGGTTGACGCGCAGCGCCTTCAGGGCGATGCGCAGCGTCGCCAGCAGGTTCATGCGGCTGCTCCCGCCTGCTCCGGCGCCGCCAGCTGCGCCTGCGCATCCTGTGGCGCATTGGCGTGATCGCTCACCACGCGGCCATCGCGGAAAGTGATGATGCGCGACGCGAAGTTGGCGATGTCCGGCTCGTGCGTGACCACCACGATGGTCATGCCCTGCCGGTTCAGCTTCTGCAGCAGCGCCATGATCTCGATGCTGGTGCGCGAATCGAGCGCGCCGGTCGGTTCGTCGGCCAGGATCAGCGACGGATTGTTGACCAGCGCGCGCGCAATCGCCACCCGCTGCTGCTGGCCGCCGGACAGCTGCGCCGGATGGTGGTCGAGCCGCGCCTCCAGGCCGACCTCGGTCAGGCG
>JBATWJ010000005.1:0-1525 GCA_049672545.1 Burkholderiaceae bacterium | reverse complement strand
CCCAGACGCTGCGCCAGGCCGCTCGCCAGGCGCGCCGCGATGCCGTAGATCGACAGCTGCGGGTTGGCGCCGATCGAGGTGGGGAACAGCGAGCCGTCGTGCACCGACAGGTTTTCCAGCTGATGGTGGACGCCGTTGCCGGCCACAACGCCGTGGCGTGGATCGTCGGCCAGCGCGCAGCCGCCCATCACGTGCGCCGATACCACGCGGGTCTGCAGCGGCCGGTAGGGCAGTGCCATGATCGCCGCGCGCGCCGCCGGCCATCTGGCGTAGCCGGACGCTGCCTCGTGCACCGGATGCACGCTCTTGGCGCCGGCGGCGAACTGGATTTCCGCCATCGTCAGCAGCGCCCGCCGCACGCCGTCCCAGATGAAATCGTTCAACGGGTAGTCGAGCCGTGGCGAGCCGTCGTCGTTCAACGTCACGATACCGCCCGGCGACTGTTCGGCGAAGCCGTCGCGCAGCAGCGCCAGCAGCACATGCGCATGCGGGAACTGGCGCATTAGCGCCGCGTGCTCGGCGCCGAAGCCCTGCATCGTGGTGGCGAACAGCATCGGGTGCAGCGGCGGCGCTTCCAGCTTGTAGCCGATCGGGCCGTCGATCGGATCGGTTTCCAGGAAATGGTCGGAGTACACCGTTTGCGGCGCGCCGTCGAAGCCGTTGACCGGCTGCTCGAACAGCGCCGCGCAGATCACCGTCGGATGCAGGAAGGTACGCTTGCCGAGCAGCCGGTGCGGGTCCGGCGCCTGCGAGCGCAGCAGCAGCGCCGGCGAATTGATGGCGCCGCCGCACACCACATAGTGGCGCGCGCGCACGTCGATCGTGACACCAGTCGGCGCCAGGCCATCGCCATCGAGCGCGACACAGGACAGGCGCTCGACGCGCTCGCCGCGCAAGTGCAGGCGTTCGGCGCGGGCCCGGGTCAGCAGCTGGGCGCCGCCCGCCAGCGCCGCCGGGATGGTGGTCACCAGCATCGATTGCTTGGCGTTGGTCGGACAGCCCATGCCGCAATAGCCGAGGTTCCAGCAGTCCTTGACGTTGCGCCGTATGCTGGCAGTCGGGATGCCGAGCCGCTCTGCGCCGCGCCGCAGCAAGTCGTTGTTTTCGTTCGGCGCCACGCTCCACGGCTTGACGTGCAGGCGCCGCTCCATCATTTCGAACCAAGGCTGCAGCGCCTGCGGGCCATAGCCGGACAGGCCGTGTTTTTCCCAGAAGCGCAGCGTCGCTTCCGGCGTGCGGAAGCTGGAGGTCCAGTTGACCGTGGTCGAGCCACCGACGCTTTTACCCTGGAGGATGTTGATCCCCTTGTCGGCGGTCTTGCGCGCCGCCGATTCCTGGTACAGCGCCGGGTAGGCGTCGGCTTCGCGCATCTTGAAGTCGCGCGAGGATTTCAGCGGCCCTTCCTCGATCAGCAGCACCGACAGGCCGGCGCGGGTCAGGATTTCGGCGCTGACGCCGCCGCCGGCGCCGCTGCCGATGATCGCGACGTCGACTTCGATGCGGCGGCCGGTGGTGAGCGTCGAGG
>JBATWJ010000004.1:0-9324 GCA_049672545.1 Burkholderiaceae bacterium | reverse complement strand
GTTGGGCAGCTTGCGGTCGAGCCAGGCCGCCATCTTGGCCGCCTGCCGGCGCCCGCCGGCGGTCAGCGCGCGTTCCAGGTCCGGCTCGCCGGGCTCGGCATCCGCATGCCGCCACAGGATCAGTTCCATGCCGCCGCCGGCCGTCATTTTTCGCTCGCCTGCGTCTGCGCCCCGAGCGTCTGCATCAGCGCCTGCTGGGCGCCGTAGCGCGCCTGTCCGGAGCGCGGCTTGCGCCGCTGGTAGCGGCCGTCGGCATCGAGGATCCAGGCGTTGGTGTTGTCGCGCAGGTAGGGCGTCAGGCCCTCGGCCAGCACGCGCTTTTTCAGCGACTTGTCCAGCACCGGGAAGGCGACCTCGACGCGGCGGAACAAGTTGCGGTTCATCCAGTCGGCGCTGGCCAGATAGACGTCGTGCCGCAGGTCGTTGCGGAAATAGTAGATGCGGCTGTGCTCCAGGAAGCGGCCGATGATCGAGCGCACCCGGATGTTTTCCGACAGTCCCGGCACGCCCGGCCGCAGCGCGCAGGCGCCGCGCACGATCAGGTCGATCTTGACGCCGGCGTTGGAAGCCGCGTACAGCGCGCGGATCACCGATTCGTCCAGCAGCGCGTTCATCTTGGCGATGATGCGCGCCGGCCGGCCGGCACGCGCGATCTTCGCCTCGTTGCCGATCGCGCGCAGGATTTCCTTCTGCAGCGCGAACGGCGCCAGCCACAGGTGGTTGAATTTTTTCGGCTTGCCGAGGCTGGTCAGATGCAGGAACACTTCGTTGACCTCGCCGGCCAGCCCGGCGTGCGCGGTCAGCAGGCCGAAGTCGGTGTACAGCTTGGTGGTGGTCGGATGGTAGTTGCCGGTGCCGAGGTGGGCGTAGAAATGCAGCCGCCCCTGTTCGCGGCGGATCACCAGCGCCAGCTTGGCGTGGGTCTTCAGGCCGACCACGCCGTAGACCACCTGCGCGCCGGCCTGCTCCAGGCGCTCGGCCCAGTTGATGTTGGCCGCCTCGTCGAAGCGCGCCATCAATTCCACCGCCACCGTCACTTCCTTGCCGGCGCGGGCGGCGGCCAGCAGTGCCTCCATCAGGTCCGAATTCATGCCGGTGCGGTAGATGGTCTGCCGGATCGCCACCACGTCCGGATCCAGCGCCGCGGCGCGGATGAAATCGATCACCGGCTGGAACGACTGGAACGGATGGTGCAGCAGCACGTCCGTTTTCTTCAGCAGCGCGAACATGTCCTCGGACGCCAGCAGCGCCGGCCGGCCGGGCACGAACGGCGCGAAGCGCAGCGCCGGCTGCTGCGCCAGCTCGATCAGCTCGGCCAGCCGCACCATGTTGACCGGGCCGTCGACCGGATACAGCCGCGGCTTCGGGATGCCGAACTGGTCGAGCAGGAAGCGCGCCAGCTGCGGCGGACAGTTGGCGGCCACCTCCAGCCGCACCGCGACGCCGAACTGGCGGGTCTGCAGCTCGCTTTGCAGCGCCTGGCGCAGGTTGCGCACTTCTTCCTCGTCGACCCACAGGTCGCTGTTGCGGGTGACGCGAAACTGCGAATAGGCGGTCACATCGCGGCCGCTGAACAGGTCCGACACGTGCGCGTGGATCACCGAGGTCAGCAGGCAGAACGCCATTTCCTTCCTGGCGCACAGCTGCGGCGGCAGCCGGATCACGCGCGGCAGCACGCGCGGCGCCTTGACGATCGCGATCGCCGAATCGTGGCCGAAGGCATCCTTGCCGGCCAGCTCGACGATGAAGTTCAGGCTCTTGTTGACCACTTGCGGGAACGGATGCGAGCGGTCGAGCACGATCGGCGTCAAGAGCGGCCGCACTTGCTGCTCGAAATATGTCTTCACCCACGCACGCTGCGCCTCGTTGCGGTCGGCGTCGCGCAGCAGGCGGATGCCGTGTGCCGCCAGCTGCGGCAGGATGTCGTCGTTCAGCACCGCATAGTGCTGTGCGACCAGTTCGTGACATTCGATCGCGGTGTCGCGCAGCGCCTCGGCCAGCCGCGGCGACACGGTGGTGGCGCCGATCTGGTCCTGCGCCAGCAGGCTGGCGATGCGGACTTCGAAGAATTCGTCCAGATTGCTGCTGACGATGCACAGATAGCGCAGCCGTTCCAGCAGCGGTACGCTCTTGTCGGTCGCCTGCGCCAGCACGCGCCGGTTGAATGCCAGCTGCGACAGTTCGCGGCCGAGGAAGAGGCTTTCGCGTCCGCTGTCGGCCAGCGCCGGTTTGCTCGTTTTCAACTTGAGGGTCATGCGCGGGATCCTGGCTGGGCTGTTGCGGCGCCAGTCTGGGCTGCGAATATGACAAGTTGATGACCGGAAAGAACACGGAAAAGCGGGGCGTATCGGATACGTCATCAAGCTGTCATATTCGCTGACTACAGTTCGACTTGTCCTTCATTTCGTCCACTCAGGGAGCAAGCATGCGACTGAATCAACTGATCAAATCCGCCGCGCTGGCGGCGCTGGCCACGGCCGCCTTCGCGACCGCTCATGCGGCCGACATCACCGGCGCCGGCGCCACCTTCCCGTACCCGATCTATGCCAAGTGGGCCGAAGCCTATAAGAAGGCCACCAACGTCGGCCTGAACTACCAGTCGATCGGTTCCGGCGGCGGCATCAAGCAGATCAAGGCCAAGACCGTCGATTTCGGTGCTTCCGACATGCCGCTGAAGGCCGAAGAGCTGGACAAAGAAGGTCTGATGCAGTTTCCGGCCATCATGGGCGGCGTGGTGCCGATCGTGAACCTGGAAGGCGTCGCGCCCGGACAGCTGAAGCTGACCGGCGATGCGCTGGCCGGCATCTACCTTGGCAAGATCACCAAGTGGAACGCGCCGGAAATCGCCGGCCTGAACCCGGACGTCAAGCTGCCGGCGGCCGACATCACGGTGGTGCACCGCGCCGACGGGTCCGGCACCTCGTTCGTGTTCACCGACTACCTGTCCAAGGCCAACGCCGAGTTCAAGACCACGGTCGGCGCCGGCACCGCGGTCAAGTGGCCGGTCGGTGTCGGCGGCAAGGGCAACGAAGGCGTGGCCGCCAACGTGCAGCGCATCAAGAATTCGATCGGCTACGTCGAATACGCCTACGCCAAGAAGAACCAGATCGCCCATACCCAGCTGAAGAACCGCGACGGTCAGTTGGTGCAGCCGGACGAAGCCAGCTTCAAGGCTGCTGCTGCCGGCGCCGACTGGGCCAAGACGCCGGGATTCGCGCTGGTGCTGACCGACCAGCCGGGCAAGGCCAGCTGGCCGATGACGTCCGCTTCCTTCATCCTGATGCACAAGTCGCAGGCCGACGCCGCCAAGGCCAAGGAAGTGCTGAAGTTCTTCGACTGGTCGTACAAGAACGGCGGCCAGATGGCGTCCGAGCTGGACTACGTGGCGATGCCGCCGGAAGTGGTCAAGTTGGTGCAGGATGCCTGGAAGAAGGAGCTGACCGACAGTGCCGGCAAGGCGGTCTGGTAAAGGTTGCGGCGGCGGGCTGGTTCGTCTCCCGCCCGCCGTTTCGCGGGCCGCGCCGTCCGGGTCATTTTCGAATGGCCAGGCGGCGCGGCCCGCGCACCCCATTTTGCAAGGCGGACATTCATGAATGCCCTTCACCCTTCCGTTCCGATGGCGGCCGAAGCCGGCGCCGGCGGACTCTCCGCGCGCGCAATGGCCGCCGCCATGCGGCGCCAGCGGCTGCAGGATTTCCTGTTCCACAAACTCACCCTGGGCTTCGCGCTGACCGTGCTGCTGCTGCTGGCCGGCATCATCGTGTCGCTGATGATCGGCGCCTGGCCGGCGCTGCACGAATTCGGCCCGCGCTTCGTGATCGATGTCGAATGGGACCCGGTCAACGACAAGTACGGCGCGCTGATCGCCATCACCGGCACGCTGGTGACTTCCTTCATCGCGCTGCTGATCGCATTCCCGGTCAGCTTCGGCATCGCCCTGTTCCTGACCGAAATCTGCCCGGTATGGCTGAAGCGCCCGCTGGGCGCGGCGATCGAGCTGCTGGCCGGTGTCCCCAGCATCATCTACGGCATGTGGGGGCTGTTCGTGTTCGCGCCGTTCTTCGCCGACCACGTGCAGCCGCTGCTGGCGGCCACGCTCGGCCAGCTGCCGGTGCTGGGCGCGCTGTTCAAGGGGCCGATGATGGGCATCGGCGTGCTGACCGCCGGCCTGATCCTGGCGATCATGATCGTGCCGTTCATCGCGTCGGTGATGCGCGACGTGTTCGAGATCGTGCCGCCGGTCCTGAAGGAATCCGCCTATGCGCTCGGCTGCACCCAGTGGGAGGTGGTGCGCAAGGTGGTGCTGCCTTACACCCGCATCGGCGTGGTCGGCGGCGTCATGCTGGGCCTCGGCCGCGCGCTCGGTGAAACCATGGCGATCACCTTCGTGATCGGCAACGCGCACCAGCTGTCGTGGTCGCTGTTCTCCGCCGGCAACAGCATCGCGTCGACGCTGGCCAACGAATTCGCCGAGGCCGATTCGGCGCTGCACGTGTCGTCGCTGTTTGCGCTTGGGCTGATCCTGTTCGTGATCACCTTCATCGTGCTGTCGGCGGCCAAGCTGATGCTGTTGGGCATGTCCAGGCAGGAGGGGAAAAAATGACGGACACGGTCAATTCCAGCATGAATCCAGTCTACCGCCGGCGCCTGTGGATGCACCGGGTCGGCATCGCGCTGTCGTTCCTGGCGATGGCGGCCGGCATCTTCTTCCTCGCCTGGATTCTGCTGACGCTGCTGGTCAAGGGCGCCGGCGCGATCGATTGGGCGATCTTTTCGCAGACCACGCCGGCTCCCGGCAGCGAGGGCGGCGGCCTGCTGAACGCGATCGTCGGCAGCCTGCTGATGGTCGGCGTGGCGACTGCGGTCAGCACGCCGATCGGCATCTTCGCCGGCATCTACCTGGCCGAGTACGGCGAGGAGAGCTGGCTGGCGCAGGCGACCCGCTTCGTCACCGACATCATGCTGTCGGCGCCGTCGATCGTGATCGGCCTGTTCGTGTACGCGGTCTATGTCGCCCAGGCGAAACATTTTTCGGGCTGGGCCGGCAGCTTCGCGATCGCGCTGATCGCGCTGCCGGTGGTGGTGCGCACCACCGACAACATGCTGAACCTGGTGCCGGCCAGCCTGCGCGAAGCGGCGTTCGCGCTCGGCGCGCCGCGCTGGAAGGTGGCGACCATGGTGCGGCTGCGCGCGGTGCGTGCCGGCGTCATGACCGGCGTGCTGCTGGCGGTGGCGCGCATCTCCGGCGAGACCGCGCCGCTGTTGTTCACTGCATTGAACAATCAGTTCTTCAGCGCCAACATGAATGCGCCGATGGCCAACCTGCCGGTGGTGATCTACCAGTTCGCGATGAGCCCGTACGACAACTGGCGCTCGCTGGCCTGGGGCGGGGCGCTGCTGGTCACCTTCAGCGTGCTGGGATTGAACATCCTGTCGCGCACCGTGTTCAACCAGAAAGCCCACCACTGACGGATATTTCCGATGATGATTTCTTCCACCGAAGCGCCGAAGGCGCCGGCGACACCGACGATCCGGATTTCCGGCCTGAATTTCTTCTATGGAAACTTCCACGGCCTGAAGAATATCAATCTGGACATTTACGAACGGAAGGTGACCGCCTTCATCGGCCCGTCCGGCTGCGGCAAGTCGACGCTGCTGCGCACGCTGAACCGCATGTACGACCTGTATCCGGGCCAGCGCGCGGAAGGCAGCATCCTGTATGGCGGCCGCAACATCCTGGCGCCCGGGCAGGATGTCAACATGCTGCGCGCCAAGGTCGGCATGGTGTTTCAGAAGCCGACACCGTTCCCGATGTCGGTCTACGACAACATCGCCTTCGGCGTGCGGCTGTACGAAAACCTGCCGAAGGGCGAGATGGACGAGCGCGTCGAATGGGCGCTGAAAAAGGGCGCGCTGTGGGACGAGGTCAAGGACAAGCTCGGCAAGAGCGGGCTGTCGCTGTCCGGCGGCCAGCAGCAGCGGCTGTGCATTGCCCGCGGCATCGCGGTCAAGCCCGAGGTGCTGCTGCTGGACGAGCCGACCTCGGCGCTGGATCCGATCTCGACCGCCAAGATCGAGGAGCTGATCAGCGAGCTGAAGGGCGATTACACGATTGCGATCGTCACCCATAACATGCAGCAGGCGGCGCGCTGTTCCGACTACACCGCCTACATGTACCTGGGCGAGCTGGTCGAGTTCGGCGGCACCGACCGCATCTTCATGAATCCGGCGAAGAAGGAAACGCAGGATTACATCACCGGCCGCTTCGGCTGAGCGGACGTTTCGATAACCATGGCAGTAACAGGAGCACGGCGATGAACGGCGAGCATTCTTCCAAACAATACGACCTGGACCTGGAGTCGATCCGGTCCAAGGTGCTGCTGATGGGCGGCACCGTCGAAAACCAGCTGCAGGAGGCGGTACAGGCGTTCGCCGCCGGCGACGCCGAGCGCGCGCAGCGCGTGATCGAGACCGACGCCTCCGTCAACCGGATGGAGGTGACGCTGGACGACTCCTGCAGCCACCTGATCGTCAAGCGCCAGCCGGCAGCCAACGACTTGCGCACGGTGATGGCGACCGTCAAGGTGATCACCGACCTCGAGCGCATCGGCGACGAGGCCACCAAGATCGCGCGTTCGGCGCAGACCATGGCACAGCGCGGCACCGGCGCCATCAGCCACTACGACATCGTGCGCACGATCGCCTCCAACGCCACCGACATGCTGCACGATGCGCTGGACGCGTTCGCCCGGCTGGACCAGCAGCAGGCGGCGCGCATCATCGAGCGCGACGATGTGGTCGATCACGAATTTGGCTCTATCATGCGCACTCTGATCACCTTCATGATGGAAGACCCGCGCACCATTTCCAGCGCGCTCGACACGCTGTGGGTCGCCAAGGCGATCGAACGCATTGGTGACCACGCGACCAACATCGCCGAGTACGTGATCTACATCGTCGGCGGCACCGACATCCGCCACGGCGGCGCCGGTGCCGCGCTTTCCGAGGGAGCCGAACCCTAAATTCATGGCCGTCGACAAAACCACCATCCTGATCGTCGAAGATGAACCTGCCATCGTCGAGCTGGTCTCCTTTTCTCTGCGCGAAGCCGGTTGGGAGCCGTGCGCGGTCGGCAGCGCCGGCGAAGCCTGGGATTTCCTGCGCGAGCGCATGCCGCAGCTGATCCTGCTGGACTGGATGCTGCCGGACGGCAGCGGGCTGCGGCTGCTGTCGCGGCTGCGCGCCGACCGTCAGTTCCAGCGCGTGCCGGTGATCATGCTGACCGCAAAAAGCATGGAAGAGGACAAGATCGCCGGCCTCGACGGCGGCGCCGACGACTACATCACCAAGCCGTTCTCGCCGCGCGAACTGACCTCGCGCATCCGCGCGCTGCTGCGCCGCAAGAGCCCGGAGCATGGCGAGCAGGTGATGCGCGCCGGCGCCGTCAGCCTGGATCCGCTCGGCTTCACGGTCAGCGTCGGCGGCGAGCGGATCGAGATCGGTCATGCCGAGTTCCGGCTGCTGAAATTCCTGCTGGCGCACCCGGATCGGGTATTCTCCCGAAGTCAGTTGCTGGACAAGGTATGGGGCGACCATGTGGCGATCGAGGAACGCACGGTCGATGTCCATGTGCTGCGTCTGCGCAAGGCGCTGAAGGAAGCCGGCGCGCTGATCAAGACCGTGCGCAGCGTCGGCTACATGCTGTCGGAAAAATGATCTCCCAGGACGCCGCCGGCGGCCGGGTGCCGGTGAAGGTGAGTTTTCGCTTATGAATCCACTGCTGCTGTTCTGGGTCCCGGCGGCGCTGCGGCTGACGCTGGTGCTGGCCGGCGTCGGGCTGGTCTGGTTCTTCGTCGGGCCGCGCTGGGCGCTGGCGGCCGCGCTGGCAGCGCTGGCGCTGATGCTGGGGCTGCAGTTGCACTATCTGTACCGGCTCGGCCGCTGGCTGGAAGATCCGGCGCGCCGGCTGCCGGACGGCTGGGGCGCCTGGACCGAGATTTTCGCGCGCCTGTACCGGCTGCACCGCGACAACGATAGAAGCAGCAACGAGCTGGCCGAGTGGCTGGCGCGCTTCCGCCAGGCGATGCACCTGCTGCCGGATGGCGTCACCATCATGGACGACGTGCTGTTTCTGGAATGGTGCAATCCGGCAGCGGAGCGGCATCTCGGACTGTCGCTGGAGCGCGACCGCGGCATGCGCGTGACCAACCTGGTGCGCCACCCCGACTTCATCGATTACCTGATCCTCGGCCGCTACGAAGAGCCGCTGACGCTGTCGTTGCGCGAGCGCAAGCTGATCGTGCAGATCATCCCGTTCGAAAACCGGCGCCAGATCCTGGTCACGCACGACGCCACCGAGAGCGAGCGTATCGAGCGCATGCGGCGCGACTTCGTCGCCAACGCCTCGCACGAGCTGCGCACGCCGCTGACGGTAATCAACGGCTTCCTGGAAATCGCCGACGCCCAGCCGAATCTCGATCCGCAGGTGCGGCAGAACCACATCCGGCTGATGGTGGAGCAGGGCCGGCGCATGCAGAACCTGGTGAACGACATGCTGACGCTGACGCGGCTGGAGTCGATCGACCATCCGCTGCGGCCGGAGCGGGTCGACATCGGCGCGCTGCTGCGCGAAGTGCTGCGCGAAGGCAATGCGCTGTCGGCCGGGCGCCATGCGCTGACACTGGAGATGGACGCGCCCGATATCGCCGGCAGCGCCGACGAGCTGCGCAGCGCCTTCGGCAACCTGGTGTCGAACGCGGTGCGCTACACGCCGGACGGCGGCCGCATCGCGCTCCATTGGCGCATGTCGGATGCCGGACCGCAGTTCGCAGTGCAGGATACCGGCATCGGCATCCGCGCCGAAGACATGCCGCGTCTGACCGAGCGCTTCTACCGTATCGACAAGAGCCGCTCGCGCGAAACCCAGGGCACCGGGCTGGGGCTGGCGATCGTCAAGCACGTGCTGCTGCGCCACCACGCCCGGCTGGCGATCGAGTCGGAACCGGGCCGCGGCAGCACCTTCACGATCCAGTTCCCGGCCGCCGCACTGGCCGCCGACGCGCCTCCGAAAGAAGTGTAGGGGAGTATGGGTAAAAACAAGCTATTTCCCGCTGGTATATAAAGCG
The DNA here is from genome assembly GCA_049672545.1 of Burkholderiaceae bacterium. Lineage (GTDB taxonomy): Bacteria > Pseudomonadota > Gammaproteobacteria > Burkholderiales > Burkholderiaceae_D > DATJCV01. Next base: position 199 of record JBATWJ010000004.1, on the reverse strand, counting down.
GGTTTGAAAATACACGCGGGAGTAATTTGGAGCGCATAATGCCGGCTTTGCGCGTCGCCGCCTTGCCCGTCCGTTCCATGCATATCCGCTTTTCAGTTTTCCGCCGTCCTTCCCGTTTCCCCGCAACTCTTCTGACCTGCCTGCTGGCGCTGGCCGTGACCGGCTGCGCCGGCGTCGCGCCGGCGCCGAAGCCGGAACC
>JBATWJ010000003.1:0-4375 GCA_049672545.1 Burkholderiaceae bacterium | reverse complement strand
CACCAAACTTCTTCGACAGCACCGTCGCAATCGCCGCCGTCAGAGTCGTCTTGCCGTGATCCACGTGACCAATCGTGCCCACGTTCACGTGCGGCTTCGTCCGCTCAAACTTGCTCTTTGCCATTTTGGTATTTCCTCAAAAAGAACGATTATGCATTGAGGGGCAGGGCGCCCGGCAACTGCATGCCGCACTTTCCTGTCCCCGACTGGATAGTGATTACTTGGCCTTGGCGCTGATGATGGCGTCGATGACGTTCTTCGGCGCTTCGGCGTAATGCTTGAACTCCATCGTGTACGTTGCCCGGCCCTGGGTCGCCGAACGCAGCGAGGTAGCGTAGCCGAACATTTCCGACAGCGGCACTTCGGCCTTGATGATCTTGCCGCCGCCGCCGGCGATTTCATCCATGCCCTGCACCATGCCGCGACGAGACGACAGGTCGCCCATCACGGTACCGGCGTAGTCTTCCGGCGTTTCCACTTCGACCGCCATCATCGGCTCCAGAATCACCGGGCTGGCCTTGCGGCAACCATCCTTGAGCGCCATCGAGGCGGCCATGCGGAACGCGTTTTCGTTCGAGTCGACGTCATGGTAGGAACCGAAGGTCAGCGTCACCTTGATGTCGACCATCGGGTAGCCGGCCAGCACGCCATTCGGCAGCGTATCGATGACACCCTTCTCGACCGCCGGAATATATTCGCGCGGCACCACGCCACCCTTGATCGCGTCGACGAATTCGAAGCCCTTGCCCGCCTCTTGCGGCTCGATGGTCAGCACCACGTGGCCGTACTGGCCGCGACCGCCGGACTGCTTGACGAACTTGCCTTCGACATCGGTGACCGGCTTGCGGATCGTTTCACGATAGGCCACCTGCGGCTTGCCGACGGTCGCTTCAACGTTGAACTCGCGCTTCATGCGGTCGACCAGAATTTCCAGGTGCAGCTCGCCCATGCCGGAAATGATGGTCTGGCCGGATTCTTCGTCGGTCCGCACGCGGAACGACGGATCTTCCGCCGCCAGGCGATTCAATGCGATGCCCATCTTTTCCTGATCGGCCTTGGTCTTCGGCTCGACCGCCTGCGAAATCACCGGCTCCGGGAACACCATGCGCTCCAGCGTGATGACCGAGTTCACGTCGCACAGCGTGTCGCCGGTGGTCACTTCCTTCAGGCCGACGGCGGCGGCGATGTCACCGGCGCGCACCTCCTTGATTTCGTCACGTTCGTTGGCGCGCATCTGCAACAGCCGACCGAGACGTTCCTTCTTGCCCTTGACCGGGTTGAACACGGTGTCACCGGAGTTCACGACACCCGAATAGACGCGGAAGAAGATCAACTGGCCGACGAACGGATCGGTCATGATCTTGAACGCCAGCGCCGAGAACTTCTCGTCGTCGCGCGCTTCGCGGGTGGCCGGCTCGTCATGCTCGTCGAGGCCGGACACCGGCGGAATGTCGGTCGGCGCCGGCAGGAAATCGAGCACGGCATCCAGCATGCGCTGCACGCCCTTGTTCTTGAACGCCGAACCGCACAGCATCGGCTGGATTTCGCCGGCAATGGTGCGCAGGCGCAGGCCAGCCATGATGTCCGCCTCGGACAGATCGCCTTCTTCGAGGTATTTGTTCATCAGGTCTTCGTTCGCCTCGGCGGCGGATTCGACCATCTTTTCACGCCATTCCTGGGCGGTATCCGCCAGATCGGCGGGGATGTCCCGGTACTCGAACTTCATGCCCTGCGAAGCCTCGTCCCAGAAAATCGCCTTCATCTTGATCAGGTCGACCACCCCTTGGAAGTGGTCCTCGGCGCCGATCGGCACCACGATGGGTACCGGATTGGCCTTCAGGCGCGCCTTCATCTGATCGACGACCTTGAAGAAATTGGCGCCGGTGCGGTCCATCTTGTTGACGAACGCCAGTCGCGGGACATTGTGCTTGTTGGCCTGGCGCCACACGGTTTCCGACTGCGGCTGCACGCCACCGACCGCGCAATACACCATGCAGGCACCGTCCAGCACGCGCATCGAGCGCTCGACCTCGATCGTGAAGTCGACGTGGCCCGGCGTATCGATGATGTTGATGCGGTGCTCCGGGCGCGACATGTCCATGCCCTTCCAGAAGCAGGTCACCGCGGACGAGGTGATGGTGATGCCGCGCTCCTGTTCCTGCTCCATCCAGTCGGTGGTGGCGGCGCCGTCATGCACCTCACCCAGCTTGTGGGTCACGCCGGTATAGAACAGGATGCGCTCGGAAGTGGTGGTTTTACCGGCGTCGATGTGAGCCGAAATACCGATGTTGCGGTAGCGCTCAATGGGAGTCTTGCGAGCCATGATTGATCCAATATCTCTCTAACGAACAAAACCGAGCGTCATTTTTTGCCAAAATGTGCCCGGTTCCGTACAGATTTGCATAAGAGGCGCGCACATCGAACATGCGCGGCCATACGTATTACTAGAAGCGGAAGTGGGAGAACGCCTTGTTCGCCTCCGCCATGCGGTGCACTTCATCACGCTTCTTCATCGCGCCGCCGCGGCTTTCAGCCGCTTCCATCAGTTCGCCGGCGAGGCGCTGCGGCATCGATTTTTCGCTGCGCTTGTTGGCAGCTTCGCGCAGCCAGCGCATCGACAGCGCCATGCGACGCACCGGACGCACTTCGACCGGCACTTGGTAGTTGGCACCACCGACGCGGCGCGACTTGACTTCGACCATCGGCTTGCAGTTGTTGATCGCTGCCAGGAACACTTCCAGCGGGTCCTTGCCGGTCTTGGTCTGAATATGGTCGAAGGCGCCGTAGATGATGTTTTCGGCGACCGACTTCTTGCCCGACAGCATCAGGATATTGACGAACTTGGCGACATCGACATTGCCGAATTTCGGATCCGGCAGGATTTCGCGCTTGGGAACTTCACGACGACGTGGCATTGCAATTCCTTTCGATCTTCAGTTGAGCGCAGGCACCTGGCGCCTCGCGCTCGCGGACGGCCCTCATGACCGCCCACTTACTCGGCCCATCCGGGGCCGATCCCGTCGCATGGCATATGCCACGCAAAAACGCTTACTTCTTGGCGGCCTTGGCGCGCTTGGCACCGTACTTCGAGCGCGCCTGCTTGCGGTCCTTGACGCCCTGGGTGTCGAGCGCGCCGCGCACCATGTGGTAGCGCACGCCCGGCAAGTCCTTGACACGACCGCCGCGCAGCAGCACGACACTGTGTTCCTGCAGGTTGTGGCCTTCGCCGCCGATGTACGAAATGACTTCGAAACCGTTGGTCAGGCGCACCTTGGCGACCTTGCGCAGTGCCGAGTTCGGCTTCTTCGGCGTGGTCGTGTAGACGCGGGTGCAGACGCCGCGCTTCTGCGGGCTGTTTTCCAGCGCCGGCGACTTGCTCTTGACGGTGGCCGAGACGCGCGGATGGCGGATCAGTTGATTGATGGTTGGCATCGTTTTTATCCAACAAAATTACGGCATTGAACACATCCCGGAAACGGTTGCCCGGGACACTGAAAAATCATCGCACCGGAATCCGTGGATTCGGCACAGGTTCGATTCGGACTTGGAGGAGAAGCGTCGCAGGAAGCGGAAACAGCAGACCAAAGAACGCTTAAGCCCAGCAGAGCTTAAAATCGAGAACTCGCGAGTATATTCCGCTGCCGCCGTACCGTCAACCGGCAAACCCTGACCACGCCGCCGCGATCGGCTTGCGGGCCGCCTCTTGCAGTAGCGTCTGACCGCATTTCCACTGTCGCGTTCGCCAGCGGCGCTGTAGCGTGGCGGCGACGGCATGGCGGCCGCGGCGGAGCTTGGACCGACATACTCCCCTGGCATCACCCTGCAATCGGGCGAAAATATTTACAAAAATCCATATACTCCGATTGCTTAAAAAGCAGGGCTGCCAAGGCCTCCTCTGCACCGCAGTTTATGGGCAAGCGGCCGTCACCGCGCCGATAATGGGGATTTTCTTCACGACAATTTCTCATGCGTCTGCCGCGCCCCGCCACCCTGTTGCTGATCGCCAGCTATCTCGGCCTGTCGGCACTGCCGTTCTGGCCGCTCGGGCGCGACGCGAGCCAGGCGGCCGCGGTGCTGGCCGTCACCACGCTGGCCTGGCTGGCATTGTGGGCGCTGGGCGGCCGGCCGGCACGCTTTCACTGGCTGCTGCTGCCGGCCTTCCTGTTGGCGCCGATCGAGCTGTACCTGCGCCATTTCTACGGCACCGGCATCACCGCACACCACCTGGGCATCCTGGCCGAGACCACGCCGGCCGAGGTGCTCGAATTCCTCGGCGGACGCGGCTGGCTGGCGCTGCTGGTATTGCTGGCCACACTCGGCTGGTGGGCGCTGTGCTGGCGCGCTGCCCGCCGCACCCGCGCGCTCGACTGCAGCG
>JBATWJ010000002.1:0-6738 GCA_049672545.1 Burkholderiaceae bacterium | reverse complement strand
CCGCTGCGGCGCCTGCTGGAACAGTCCGACCTGAAGCATGGGCCGGGTTCCTGCACGGCGGCGATCGACACCCGGCAGCCGGCGATCGTGGCCGACATCGCCAGCGACCCGCGCTGGCAGGACATGCGCGAGCCGATGCTGGAAGCCGGCTATTGCGCCTCCTGGTCGGTGCCGATGCTGACGCCGACCAACGACGTGCTCGGCACCTTCGCGCTGTATTTCCGCCGGCCGCGCGCACCGCAGGGGCTGGAGCTGGACCTGGTGCAGTACGTCGCCTATGCGGCGGCGCGCACCATCGAGCGCACGCGGCTGGATCTGGCGCTGGCCGGGCGCGAGGAAATGTTCCGCGCGATCTTCGAGAACGAGCTGGATGCGATGGCCATCATCGACCCGGACAGCCGCCGCTTCCTGACCGTCAATCCGGCCTTCGAGCGGCTGTTCGGCTACCGCCGCGAGGAAGCGGTCGGGCTGCAGCTGGAAGCGATCAGCCTGGAGCCGGAAGACGTGCCGCAACTGCTGCGGGAACTGCAGCCGGCGGCCGAAGCGCCCGGCATCGTGCGCCGGCGCCTGAAGCGCAAGGACGGTTCGGTGTTCCTGGCCGAATACACCGGCACCGTGCTGCACCTGCGCGGGCGCCGGCTGGTGTGCGGCATCGCGCGCGACATCAGCGCCCAGCACCGCTCGGAACAGGCGCTGTCGCTGGCGGCCAAGGTCTACGAGAGCATGACCGAGGGCGTCGTCATCAGCGCCTGGCCAGGGCCGGTCCTGGCGGTCAACGGCGCGCTGGCGACGATGACCGGCTACGACCGCGACGAGCTGGTCGGACACGACGGCGGCTTCTTCTACGCCGACCAGAAGCTGTGGTACCGGATCGCCGCCAAGTGCCTGAACAGCCAGACGCCGGGCGACGCCGAAGTGCTGCTGCGCAAGAAGAGCGGGGCGCTGTTCCCATGCCTGCTGTCGCTGCATTTCGCCCGGCCCGAGGAGGGCGAGGCGCAGACCGTGATCGCGGTCTACAAGGATCTGTCGGCGCACCGGCAGACCGAGAACCGGCTGCTGTTCCTGTCGAACCACGACGTGCTGACGCGGCTGCCGAACCGCTTCCTGTTCTACAAGCGGCTCGACCACGCGATCGCCACCGCCAGCCGCGAGCAGCGGATGTTCGCGGTGCTGTTCATCGACCTCGACCGCTTCAAGAACATCAACGACACCTTCGGCCATCCGACCGGCGACATGCTGCTGCAACTGGTGGCCGACCGGCTCTACGAGTGCCTGCGCAAGACCGACCTGATCGCGCGCCTGGGCGGCGACGAATTCGCGGTGCTGGCCGAATCGGTGCGCGACATGAGCGGCGCGATCGAGCTGGCCGAGCAGCTGATGGCGGCGCTGGCGCAACCCTTCCATATCGAAGGGCAGGAACTGTTCGTGCCGGCCAGCATCGGCATTTCGGTCTACCCGGAGGATGGGCAGAACGCCGAGGCAATGATCAAGAGCGCCGACGTCGCGATGTACCGCGCCAAGGGGTCCGGCAAGAACACGTACCAGTTCTTCGCCGCCGGCATGAACACCGCGTCGCTGGAGCACATGATGCTGGAAAACGCGCTGCGCCATGCGCTGCAGCGCAACGAGTTCCGCATCTACTACCAGCCCAAGGTGCAGGCGTCGACCGCGCGCATTTTCGGCATGGAGGCGCTGTTGCGCTGGCAGCACCCGGACCTGGGCCTGATCGGGCCGGCGCGCTTCATCCCGCTGGCCGAGGAAATGGGGCTGATCCGCCGCATCGGCGACTGGGCGCTGCAGGAAGCCTGCCGCCAGAACGCCGAATGGCAGCGCGCCGGCTATCCGCAGCTGGTGGTGTCGGTCAACCTGTCGAGCACGCAGCTGGGCGAGGACACGGTCGGCGCGATCAGCGACACGCTGGACCAGACCGGGTTGGCGGCACAGTGGCTGGAGCTGGAACTGACCGAAAGCACGGTGATGCAGTCGCCGGAGCAGAACGCGCGCGTGCTGCAGGCGCTGCGCAAGATGGGGGTGCAGATCTCGATCGACGATTTCGGCACCGGCTACTCGTCGCTGGCCTACCTGAAGCGCTTCCCGATCAACACGCTGAAGATCGACCAGTCGTTCGTGCGCGACATCACCGAGGATCCGAACGACGCCGCCATCACCGACGCCGTCATCGCGCTGGCGCGCAGCCTGAAGATGAACGTGATCGCCGAAGGGGTGGAAACGCGCGAGCAGCTGCGCTTTCTGCGCGACAACGGTTGCGACGCCTATCAGGGTTTCCTGTACAGCCAGCCGCTGCCGGCGGCGGATTTCCAGAAGCTGCTGCCGCGGCCGGCGCATTGACGCGGCCGGGCGCCGCGCGGAGCGGCTTCCCGTATAATTTTGCCGCGCCGCCTGGATTTCCATCAGCCGACTGGCTGGCCGGCGCGCATCGCGACGCCCGCCCCGCATCCTGCCGCCGCCCCGCTATCCGGGGAGTATGCCGTATAAAACACCGGTAGACGCCCGAGACAGATCGTCCATGCAGGGAGTATATGCGGGTCTCCGCCGCCATCCGCCACGCCACCAGAGAACGCCATGACCCGCATCGCCGCTACCGCCACCGAAACCCTGCTGCGCGAACTGCTGTCCCAACGCATCCTGGTGCTGGACGGCGCGATGGGCACGATGATCCAGCAGTACAAGCTGAGCGAACAGGATTACCGCGGCGGCCCGGACGGCCGCTTCATCGATTTCCAGGGGGCGCAGCAGGGCGGGCGCGAACTGTTCGTGCGCGGCAACAACGAACTGCTGTCGCTGACGCAGCCGCAGGTGATCGCCGAAATCCACGAGCAATACCTGGAAGCCGGCGCCGACCTCATCGAAACCAACACCTTCGGCGCCACCGGGATCGCCCAGGACGACTACCAGATGGCGCATCTGGTCTATGAAATGAACCTGGCATCGGCGCGGCTGGCGCGCGCCGCCTGCGACAAGTTCAGCACGCCCGAGCGGCCGCGCTTCGTCGCCGGCGCGCTCGGCCCGACGCCGAAGACGGCGTCGATCTCGCCGGACGTCAACGATCCGGCGGCGCGCAACGTGACTTTCATGCAGCTGGTCGAGTCCTACCTGGAACAGACCCGCGCGCTGGTCGAGGGCGGCGTCGATCTGCTCTTGGTCGAAACCGTGTTCGATACGCTGAACTGCAAGGCGGCGCTGTTCGCGATCGACAGCTTCTTCGAGGAATCCGGCCAGCGGCTGCCGATCATGATTTCCGGCACCGTCACCGACGCTTCCGGGCGCATCCTGTCCGGCCAGACGGTGGAAGCGTTCTGGAATTCGGTGCGCCACGCCAAGCCGCTGACCATCGGCCTCAACTGCGCGCTGGGCGCGGCGCTGATGCGGCCCTACGCGGAAGAATTGTCGAAGATCGCCGACACTTTCGTCTGCATCTATCCGAACGCCGGCCTGCCGAACCCGATGTCGGAGACCGGCTTCGACGAAACGCCGGACGTCACGTCGTCGCTGCTGCGCGACTTCGCCGACAGCGGGTTTGTGAACATCGCCGGCGGCTGCTGCGGCACCACGCCGGCGCACATCCGCGCGATCGCCGACACCGTCGCCGGCATCGCGCCGCGCCGCGTGCCGCAGATCGCGCCGGCGCTGCGGCTGTCCGGGCTGGAAGCGTTCAACGTCGATGAATCGTCGCTGTTCGTCAACGTCGGCGAGCGCACCAACGTCACCGGCTCCAAGGCGTTCGCGCGCATGATCCTCGGCGAGCAATACGACCAGGCGCTGTCGGTGGCGCGCCAGCAGGTGGAAAACGGCGCCCAGGTGATCGACATCAACATGGACGAGGCGATGCTCGACGCGGTGGCGGCGATGACGCGCTTCCTGAACCTGATCGCCGGCGAGCCGGACATCGCGCGCGTGCCGATCATGATCGATTCCAGCAAGTTCGCGGTGCTGGAAGCCGGCCTGCGCTGCATCCAGGGCAAGGCGATCGTCAACTCGATCTCGATGAAGGAAGGCGAGGAAGAATTCCTGCGCCAGGCGAAATTATGCCGGCGCTACGGCGCCGCGGTGATCGTGATGGCCTTCGACGAGAAGGGCCAGGCCGATACCTTCGAACGCAAGACCGAGATCTGCCGCCGCGCCTACGATCTGCTGGTGAATGAAGCCGACTTCCCGCCGGAAGACATCATCTTCGACCCCAACATCTTCGCGATCGCCACCGGCATCGAGGAACACAGCAACTACGCGGTCGACTTCATCAACGCCACGCGCTGGATCCGCGCCAACCTGCCGCACGCCAAGGTCTCGGGCGGTGTCTCGAACGTGTCGTTCAGCTTCCGCGGCAACGACCCGGCGCGCGAGGCGATCCAGACCGTGTTCCTGTACCACGCGATCCAGGCCGGCATGACGATGGGCATCGTCAACGCCGGCATGATGGGCGTCTACAGCGACTTGGCGCCGGAGCTGCGCGAGCGGGTCGAGGACGTGGTGCTGAACCGCCGCGCCGACGCCACCGAACGGATGATCGAATTCGCCGCCACGCTGAAGGCCGGCGGCAAGAAGGAAGAGGAAACGCTGGAATGGCGCGCCGGCACGGTGCAGCAGCGGCTGGCGCACGCACTGGTGCACGGCATCACGCAATGGGTGGTCGAGGATACCGAGGAAGCGCGGCAGCAGGTCGCCACGGCCGGCGGCCGCACCATCGAAGTGATCGAAGGGCCGCTGATGGATGGCATGAACATCGTCGGCGACCTGTTCGGCCAGGGCAAGATGTTCCTGCCGCAGGTGGTGAAGTCGGCGCGCGTGATGAAGCAGGCGGTCGCGCACCTGATCCCGTTCATCGAGCGGGAAAAGGCGCTGAACGAACAGGCCACCGGCATCGCCGCGCAAGCCAAGGGCAAGCTGGTGGTCGCCACCGTCAAGGGCGACGTGCACGACATCGGCAAGAACATCGTCGCCGTGGTCCTGCAATGCAACAACTTCGACGTCGTCAACATGGGCGTGATGGTGCCGTGCGCCGAAATCCTGGCCAAGGCCAAGGAAGAAAACGCCGACATGGTCGGCCTGTCCGGCCTGATCACGCCGTCGCTGGAAGAAATGGCGCACGTCGCGCGCGAGATGGAGCGCGATGCGTATTTCCGCGAGAAGAAGATTCCGCTGTTGATCGGCGGCGCCACCACCAGCCGCGCGCATACCGCGGTCAAGATCGCGCCGAACTACAGCGGCCCGGTGGTGTACGTGCCGGACGCGTCGCGCTCGGTGTCGGTAGCGCAGTCGCTGGTGTCGGACGAGGCCGACAAATACGTCGCCGAGGTGGCCGCCGACTACGAGCGCGTGCGGCGCCAGCACGCGAACAAGAAGGCGCTGCCGATCATCACGCTGGCCGAGGCGCGCGCCAACAAGATGCGGGTGCCGTTCGACGGCGCCGACGCGCCGGTCAAGCCGAAGTTCATCGGCCGGCGCGAGTTCAGGAACGTCGACCTGGCCGACATCGCCGCCTACATCGACTGGGGCCCGTTCTTCCAGACCTGGGACCTGGCCGGGCCGTACCCGGCGATCCTGGCCGACCCGGTGGTCGGCGCGGCGGCGTCGAAGGTGTTCGAGGAAGGCCAGGCGCTGCTGAAACGGATCATCGAAGGCCGCTGGCTGACCGCCAACGGCGTCATCATGCTGCTGCCGGCCAACAGCGTGCGCGACGACGACATCGAGATCTATGCCGACGACACGCGCAGCGAAACGCTGTTCACCTACTACGGCCTGCGCCAGCAGGGCGTCAAACCCGTGGTCGACGGCCCCAACGGCGAAAAGATCCAGCGCCCGAACCAGTGCCTGGCCGACTTCATCGCGCCGAAGGAATCCGGCATCAAGGACTACATCGGCATGTTCGCGGTGACCGCCGGCCTGGGCGTCGAACAGCATGCGCAGCGCTTCCGCGATGCGCTGGACGACTATTCGGCGCTGCTGCTGGAATCCTTGGCCGACCGGCTGGCCGAAGCCTTCGCCGAATACCTGCACCATCGCGTGCGCACCGACCTGTGGGGCTATGCGTCCACGGAAACGCTGGACAACGAGGCGATGATCCGCGAGGAATACCGCGGCATCCGGCCGGCGCCCGGTTATCCGGCCTGTCCGGAACACACGGTCAAGGCCGACATGTTCCGCGTCATGCGCTGCGACGAGATCGGCATGCAGGTGACCGAATCGCTGGCGATGTACCCCGGCGCCTCGGTGTCCGGCTTCTACTTCAGCCACCGGCAGTCGAAATACTTCAGCGTCGGCAAGATCGGCGCCGATCAGGTGGCCGACATGGCGGCACGGCGCGGCGTGGCGCAAGACGACGTGCAGCGCTGGCTGGCACCGAACCTGTAGTTGCCGATTCGGAGGGATATACTCCTCGGCATGCCGCCCTGAGCCGGGCGTGTTATGGGCGAATTTTGTCGATACTCCCAGAAAAACAAAAAAGCCGGAAAATTTCCGGCTTTTTGCTTTTGTGCCGCCCGCGAGCGGCGCGTGGGGCTCAATAGTGATAGCGGCCGCGGATTACCACCGGCGGCGGCGCGTAGTAGGGTTGCGGCGCCACGTAATAGGTTTGCCGTACCGGCGCCGGGTAATAGACCTGCGGCGCCGGCTGGTAGACCGGCTGCGGCGGCGGCACGTAGACCGGCTGCGGCGCGACGTAGACCGGCTGGGCGTTGGCGGAATTGGCGATCAGCGAGCCAACCACCACCGCGCCCAGGA
>JBATWJ010000001.1:0-1606 GCA_049672545.1 Burkholderiaceae bacterium | reverse complement strand
CCCTATATCCTGTCGGACGAGATCGAAGGCGAGGCGCGCGACATCGGCCTGATGCATGCGGCGCTGGCGCGCCAGGTGGCGCGGCACGGTGCGCCGTTCGCCAGGCCCTGCGTGCTGCTGTCCGGCGGCGAAACCACGGTCACCGTGCGCGGCGGCGGGCGCGGCGGACGCAACGCCGAATTCCTGCTCAGCGTCGCGCTGGCGCTGCAGGGTTGCGCCGGCGTGCATGCGATCGCCTGCGACACCGACGGCATCGACGGTTCGGAGAACAACGCCGGCGCGCTGCTGGCGCCGGATACTCTGGCGCGCGCCGAAGCGCTGGGGCTGAAGCCGCGCGCGCTGCTGGACGACAACGACGGCTACGGTTTCTTCGCGGCGCTGGATGACCTGGTCGTCAGCGGACCGACACGCACCAACGTCAACGATTTTCGCGCGCTGCTGATCCTGTGAGGCGGCGCACACATATACTCCCCAAGTGTCACCGATATGCCGCAGGAATTTCCTGCGGAATTGCCACATACTCCCGCCATAATGAAAAAACCGGGAGCCGGGCGGCTAGCCGCCGCGCTGCGCGCGGTCCTTGCGGTTCTGCGCCTCGATGCGGTCGCGCGCTTCCTGCCACTGCTGTTGCGACCAGCTGCGCAATTCGTAGAAATTGCCGCCGGTCGCCAGGTGGCCGCCGCCATCCATCATGATCGCCTGGCCGTTCAGCCAGTCGCAGCCGTCGCTCATCAGGAAGGTGGCGAGATTCTGCAATTCCTCCAGCTTGCCGGCGCGGCCCATCGGGTTGATCCTGGCGCTGCGCGCGCCCGGCTGTTCGCCCGGGTTCAGCCGTTTGCTCATGCCCTCGGTCGGGATTTCGCCGGGGCCGATCGCGTTCAGGCGCACGCCGTAGCGCGCCCATTCGGTCGCCAGCGACATCGTCATCGCGTGGATCGCCGCCTTGCTCATCGCCGACGGCACCACGAACGGGCCGCCGTTCAAGACCCAGGTGACGATGATCGAGATCACGCTGCGGTAGCTGTCGCCGGAATGCCAGCGGCCGTCCTCCGCCATCGCGACCCAGCGCCGGCCGACCGCGTGCGTGACGTAGAAGGTGCCGTGCATGACGATGTTGGCGACCGCGTCGAAGCCTTTCGGCGACAGCGCCGCGGTCGGCGAGATGAAGTTGCCGGCGGCATTGTTGACCAGTCCGGTCAGCGGTCCTTCGGCGAAGATCTGCTCGACCATGTCGTCGACTGCGGCGGCGTCGCGGATGTCGAGGCCGAAGGTCTTGACGCTGCCGCCGTGCGCCGCCATCAGCTCTTTCGCTGTCTCGTCGCAGACCTGCTTGCGGCGCCCGCAGATATAGATGTCGGCGCCGAGCGCCAGATATTTTTCCGCCATCGCGCGCCCGAGGCCGGTGCCGCCGCCGGTGACCAGGATGCGCTTGCCTTGCATTAATGTCGGCTGGAACATGGAAGTCTCCTGTCAGGGAAAGAAAACGGACCGATGCTGCCGAAGCATTGTACGGCGCGGGGCGCCGGTCCAGAAACGGCGCCGGTTCAGCCGAGCGCCGGCGGAATGCCGCCCAGCCGCTGGGACAGCCGGTCGGCCAGGCGGCGGA